>DATEGL010000247.1:0-8989 GCA_035280145.1 Candidatus Dormiibacterota bacterium
GCGTGGCGGAGGGTGTCGATGTGGGCGATGTCGCCATAGACACACCTGATGCCTCGCCTCCGCAGCTCGTGCATTACGGTCGGGTTGTAGTCGATGACCAGGATCTTTTCGACGAAATCGCGCGACTCCTTGGCCGATCCCTCGTGCTCGAACTCATAAAGGATCGAGCTTGTGTCGCGGAAAAAGCCGAGCAAGATGACCGGGTAGTCGCGTTCCTCCTCGGTCGCCGCGCCTTTGTCCGCGTCGAGGTCCTTCAACCCGAGTGCCTTGAAAGCTGTCGTGAGCACCTTCTGGATCGGGTGGCTGAAGTTGATCATGTAGGTCGAGACCACGGAGGTCACCGCGAACGTGATGATCACTATCGTCAGCACGTCCTGCGAGATCTGTTGCGGACGGATGCTGACGCCGAGGGACGCGATCACGATCGAAAACTCGCTCACCTGCGCGAGGTTGATCGCTGGCACGATGCTGGTCCGCAAGCCAAGGCGAAGCGCGTAGAGGATCGGCACCACGACGATCCGGCTGACGATGACAAACAAGGACGCAGCGAGCGCCAGCTCGAGCACATGCAGGCTGGGGATCGTGATCTGCATGCCGAGGGCGACGAAGAAGAGCGTGACGAAGAAGTCGCGGATGCTCACCGCCTTGGCGACGACGTCGACGTTGTAGGGAAAGGCCGAAAGGCTCACGCCGGCGATCAGGGCGCCCATCTCGCGCGACAGCCCGATCAGGCTCGCGGCGCCGGCGAGGAAGAAACACCAGGCGAGGGCTGAGACCAGGACCAGCTCCGGCGCTTTGGCCACGACTCGAAACAGGTAAGGCAGCAGGTACTTGGCGATCGCGAAGCCGAGTACCACCAGCACGGCGCCGCGCCACAGGCTGCCGAGGAGCGGAACGAAGTTCGGGCTCAGGATGTTCGGCTGCACTGCCAGCATCGCCACCGCCCACAGGTCCTGGATCACGAGGACACCCAGCGTGATCCGGCCAGGCAGGGTATCGAGCTCGAACTTGTCGTTGAGGATCTTGACCACGACGAGCGTGCTGGACAGGCTCATGCAGGCGGCGAGGTAGAGCAGGGCGTAGTTGTGGGATGTGTTGCCCACGCCGAGCAGCCAGAAGAACCCCAGGCCGAGCGCGACGCAGATCGGGACCTGCAGCGCTCCCGTGAGCAGGACCGCGGCGCCGCCGGACGCCATCTTCCGCACATCGATTTCGAGGCCGATGACGAACAGCAGCAGGATCAGGCCGATCTCGGCGACGGTCTGGATGCTCTCTTGTTTGTTGACGAACCCAAGCCCGATGTTCGGGCCGATGATGACGCCCGTCAGCAGGTAGGCGATGATCAGCGGCTGCTTGAAGCGCCAGGTGACTGCTGCGATCAAAGCCGCCGCCCCTACGGCTATGCCGATGCTCGAAAGCAGGTCGGTGGGGACGTTCACTTCGCCTCGACGAGAAGACGCGGATGGTGCAGGGCGTCGATCAGTATGTCGATCGCCTGGTCCGTGGGTTTTGAGGTTTCCTCGAGGCCCTCTCGAGGATGCAGCAAGCGGCCCATGCCGCGGGATCGCGTGTTCTGGCCGATGCGCGAGCTGGTCGAGAAAAGCGTGACCTGAACGCCGCTGCCCTCGAGCTGCGCGGCGAGGCTACGAGTGAACGAAGCGAGAGCTTGCTCGCCCACGTCGTAAGCGATCGTCGTGCTGCCATGTGGCTCAGAGGCCGCGTTTACGATGTGGCCCGAGCCTCGCTCCTTCATGTGCGGCAGGAGCGCCATCGTCGTGCGTACCGCGCCCAGCAGGTTGGTCTCGAGCATCCAGCGCCAGTCGCTGGGCTTGATCCTTTCGAGCGGGCCCTCGAGCAGGACGCCGGCCATATTGATGAGGATGTCGACGCGCCCCATGGCCTTGATCGCGTCGGCCGCCATCGCACGGACGGAGGCGTCGTTCCGCACGTCGGTCAGGAGCGCGAGTGCGTCCACGCTGCCAAGGGCGAGGATCTCTTCGACCGTTCGCTCCAGCCTCTCGGCGTCGAAGTCGGCGATCACCACGCGAGCGCCCTGGCGGGCGAGGGCCCTGGCGGCTGTCCGGCCGATGCCGCTCGCGCCGCCCACGACCACTGCCACGCGACCTGACAAGGCGCCGCGCGGCCGCGAACCCTCTTCCACCTCAGGCGGCATTTTATGGATGCGGTCGGCGGTCAGAGCTCCCGTAAGAGGGGTATGCCGGGGGCCAAAGCGAAGTTGAGCTGGATGGCGACGATCGCCCCGATCGCCCAGTGGGTGTCGAGCACGCCAACAAGGACGGCGACGAGGTACAGGGCCTGCGCGCCGTAGACCCGTTTACGCACCACCCGCTTGATGGTCTCGCGCATCGATTCGCGGAAGAGCTGGCGTCGCAGCCCGTACTCGGCCCCGATCAGCAGTCCTAAACCCATGAGGACGATGTTCAGCCAGTAGACGGCCAGCGCGATCCTCGACCAGTGAAAGCGCGCGAGCAGGAGCGTCGTGAAGGGAACGAGCGTTACGGTCAGGAGAAATCCGAGGTGGATCCATGTGTAGTTCCGGTTGGTTCGATCTGCCGCGTTGAGCTGAGTCTGCTGACCGACCCAGAAGATGCCGAGCGTGAGGAAGCTCATGAAATAGGTGACGACACTGGGCATCAGGTTCTGCAGCTCGCGCCAGAGGTCCGACTCCGTGCGGACGGCGTTCGCGGCGGGCACAGCGAGCCCCAACACGAGGAGCGTCATGCCCACCGCGAAGATGCCGTCCGAGATGCTGTTGAGCCGGTGAATACTGGTGCCGGCGAATATGTTGTACGGGCCTTCACCCACGGGCGGGTCGCTCACGCCCGTAAAGGATGAGGCTTCAGGCCACGAGTACTGCGCGGGTCGCGGTCAGGCGGTCGCCTACCCTTTCGGAAAGCTATGCCAAAGCCTCACAACGTCACCTTCTTCGCGAAGCCGGCCGAGCTCCGGGGATGGTTCGAAGCCAACCACGACTCCGCCGCGGAGCTGTGGGTGGGATTTCATCGGAAGCGGAGCGGAAGGCCGTCGATTACCTGGCAGGACCTGGTCGACCAGGAGCTTTGTTTCGGCTGGATCGACAGCGTCCGTTACGGCTTGGGCGAGGACCGCTCTGCGCAGCGCATCACGCCGCGACGGAAGGGCAGCGTCTGGAGCGCGGTCAACATCAGGCGGTTTCAGGAGCTGGAGAAGCTCGGCCTGGTGCACCCGAGCGGCCGCGCCGCATTCGACAGGCGTGACGAGGCCAGGTCGCGGATCTACTCGTATGAGAATCGCCCTCGAGGCCTGGATGCCGGCAGCGAAGCGGAGTTCCGCAAGCACCGGGCCGCGTGGAAGTTCTTCGAGGCGCAGGCACCTTCCTACAGGAGGGTGGTTTGCTACTGGATCCTCAGCGCGAAACGCGAGGAGACGAAAAGGCGCCGGCTCGAGCAGCTCATCGAGGCTTCGGAGCGCGGCGAGAGGCTGAGCCAGTTCGTCTCGCCTTCGCGTCCTCCTCCATCACGCGCGTCCTGATCACTTCGCGGCCCTGATCGCGGCCTCTTTCTCTTTCACGCGCGTCCTTATGAATGTTCTGATCTTCGCCATCGGCAGCGGCTGATCGAGCGGAAAGCGGAGCGTCGATCGCTCGGCGAGGTACTGGTCGAGACCTTTCTGGCCCCCAGCCGGGTAGAGGGCGATGTGCCGCTTCTGCGCCGCGAAATAGATCAACCGCGAAGCGAACGTGCCGGGTTTCACACCGTACTCGTAGAACGGAATGCCGTAGCTCATCTTCTCCACGGCCTTGGGAGCCTCGGCCTTGATAGCCGCGCGGAGCTCACGCAGCTGCTCTTGAACGGCGGCCGGAGCGGCGGCGATGTAGCCGTCGACGTCAGCCGGCGACTTTTTCGTAGTTGCCATCGTCGAAATCTCCCATCGACCTGTGATCAACCGGCCCGAATTTGGCGTCCGCGGTGGGCGCGACCCGCGTATGGCCGCGCCCTCCAAGTAATTCTTGCTCTCGGTGATCCACCACCGATCAACACGTCCAGCTGGTGCAGACCAGCCGTCACTTGCCTGCCTTCATGGTGTCGAGCAGCTCGGCCAGGCGCTCCATCGATTCGTCGGCGCCCGACTTCATGCCGGACGCGACCATGCCGTCGCGGTCCATGACCGACTGGAACACGATCTGCGCGGTGATCTTCGTCTTGTTGCCCAGAGCCTCGAACGTCGCGGTCTGCAGGGCGACGTGGCCGGGCACGCCCTCGTACTCAAATGTCTGGCAGATGCTCTCCGGCGCATCCACCGAATGGGTCACGCCACGGAACGCGTGCTCTCCACCATCGGCTGCTCGCTGGACGACCCTCCACTCGCCGCCCTGGCGGATGTCGAACTTCTCGACGTGGTTCGTGTACCGGCGCGGGCCCCACCACTGCGCGAACAGCTTCGGGTCCGTGTAGGCCTTGAACACCAGCTCGCGCGGCGCGTCCAGGACGACCGTCGAGACGATGTCTTGCCGGCCGGGTTCGATCGTGTATTCAGTCGTCGGCACGCTCTTCACTTCCTTTGCCATCTTGTTTCTCCTCTTTGATGAGATCCTGCAGAACTTCGTCCAGGCGCTCAAAGCTCTCGTCCCAGAAGCGCCTGTATTCCCCCACCCACTCCGCCGCCTCCTTGAGGCGGCTGCCGTCGAGGCGGCACGGCCGCCACTGCGCGTTCCGGCTCTGTGTCACCAGGCCGGCTCGCTGCAGCACCTTCAAGTGTTTCGAGATGCCGGGGAGGCTCAGGTCGAACGGCTTGGCCAGCTCCGTGACCGACGCCTCGCCCATGGCAAGACGAGCCAGGATCGCTCGCCGGGTGGGATCGGCGAGGGCTGCAAACGTGACGCTCAGGTGGTCATTCGCCATGGTATTTATCCAATCAGCTAATTAACTGATCGGTAGAATACGGTGGCGGTCAGGCCTTTGTCAAGGGCCTCCCCGCGGTGATCAGGAGGGCGGCGGCGACCCCACCGAGGACCATGATGCCGGCCCCCAATGCTGTGGCCTGAGCGAAGCCCTGGACGAGTGCATCCGCCCGCGACCCTATGAACGCAGCGGTGGCGCCGGCGGCGACGGTGTTCAGGACCGCGGTGCCGAGCGAGGCCCCGATCTGCTGGGCGGCGTTGACGATGGCCGAGGCGACCCCGGCTGCGCGCGGGTCGACGCGGTGCGTCGCTGTGCTGAAGGCCGGCACCATCGCGGTCGAGATGCCCACGCCGAGCAGGATCTCGGCCGGGAGCACCAGCGTGAGAAACCCGCTATCGGCGTGGAGCTGCGTGAGCAGGGCGAGGCCCGCCGCTGCCACCAGCGCGCCCGGCGCCATCAGCGCCCGCGGCGGCACTCGCGGCATCAGGCGCCGCGCGATGAGCCACGAAGCGAGCTGCGAGGAGATCGTGATCGGCAGGAACGCGGACCCTGCCTGCAGCGGCGTGTAGCGGAGCACACCCTGCAGGTAGTAGGTAAGGAACAGGTAGGCGCCGAACATGCCGGCGATGATCAGGCCGACCGCGAGATAGGCTCCGCTCCGGTTGCGGTCGGCGAGGATGCGCAGCGGCAGCGCCGGACTCGACGTCCGCGATTCCCGCCAGACGAACAGCGCGAGCAGGATCAGGCTGGCCCCGAACAGTGACAGCACGGTGGTCGAGGACCAGCCGAGACCGACGGCCCGGGAGGCACCGTAGACGAGCGCGACGAGGCCCGCGGACGCCAGAAGAACGCCGGGCAAGTCCAAACCGTGCAGATCGAGCCAGGTCCGGCCCTGAGCCGCCGCGCCAGGCACCACCATCCAGCCACCGACAGCGGCCGCGACAGCGATCGGCAGGTTGACGTAAAGGCACCATCGCCAGGCGAGGTACTGAGTGAGCAGGCCGCCGAGCAGCATCCCGATCGCGGCTCCGCTGCCGGCGATCGACCCGTAGACGGCGAACCCCGTCGCGCGCTCACGGGTTGTGGTGAAGGTGACTGCGAGCAGGGAAAGTGCCGTCGGAGCAAGGAGCGCTGCGAAGGCGCCCTGCATCGCCCGGGCGGCGACCAGCACCGCGAAGTTGGGCGCGGCGCCACCGATGACCGACGCGAAGGCAAAACCCGCCAGGCCGATGAGGAACGCGCGCTTGCGGCCGAGCTTGTCGGCGATCCGGCCACCGAGCAGCAACAGTCCGCCAAAGGCCAGGGTGTAGGCGGTGATCACCCACTGGCGGTCTGCGTCCGAAGCACCGAGAGATGCCTGGGCGGATGGCAAGGCGATGCTGACGATGGTCGCGTCGAGCGCGATCATCAGCTGGGCCAGGGAGATGAAGCCCAGCGCGACCCAGCGGCGGCGGTCGGGCGCGGACGCCGAAGGTAGTTGCTGAGCTTCCGCAGCCAGCGCGGTCACGCTGCCTTCACCTGCCGGCGGTACCGCGCGGCGCCGGCGCCGACGACGAGCCCTGCCAGCACGGCGGCGACAGCGACCAGTCCGCCCGGCTTGACGGTCATGTCAAACACGACGCCCAGCGCCAGGCCCACCCTGGCCAGCCACGACAGGATCGCCGCATCGCGACCCATGCGCCCGCGGAGCACGCTCACGCCGGTTATCGCGCCGACGGCCGCGATCGCGACGTAAGTCGCGATGCCGACCACGATCCACGGTATGAATCCCCAGGTGGTGGCTGTCATGTAAAGACCCGGTATGAAGATGGCCGCCGCTGAGATCGGACCCAGAACGCGATTCATCGAGGCGGTGGCAAATCCGCGCTGGAGACCGAGTCCCTCGATTGTCAGCAGCACAAAGAGAAGAACCGCCCCGACGACGTGCAAGAAAAGCGCGATCGAATAAAAGCTCATCAGCTACTGCCTCCTTAACTTCAAGTCCAGCCTGTGGTTTTAGCCTACCACAAACTTTTAGTGACTTAAACTATGGGGCAGCCTAACTTATTCGCTACAATTGCTAATCGATGGCAACGGCAGTCGGACTTCGGGAGCGCAAGAAGCAGCAAACGCGGCAGCAGATCTTCAGCGCCGCGAGCAAGCTCTTCCGCCAGAAAGGCTTCGACCGCGTCAGCGTGGCGGAGATCGCTCGGGCGGCAGACGTGTCCGAGGTCACCGTCTTCAACTACTACCCCACCAAAGAAGACCTCTTCTATGGGGGGATGCAGTTCTTCGAGGAGCAGTTGCTAGAAGCGGTACGGGACAGGCCGCGAGGCGAGCCGGCGGTCAAGGCTCTGCGCCGCCGCCTGCTTGAGAGTGTGAACGGGCTGCGCGAGAAAGAGAGGATCGATGGCATCCTGCGGGCGGCCGCCATCGTTGCGGACAGCCCGGCCCTGGTGGCGCGCGAACGCGAGATCGTCGAGCGCTACACGCGCCGGCTGGCCGAGCTGCTGGCTGAGGAAACCGGCGCCAGCCCGCGCGACGTCGAACCGCTTACCGCGGCCACGGCGATGATCGGCGCCCACCGAGCCATCGTCGAGCACGTCCGCAAGCAGGTGCTCGCCGGGCGCCGGGGATCAGCCCTCGTCGAGGACGCGAAAACCCAGGTCCGGCGCGCCTGGGGCCGGATCGAGCGCGGACTCGACAGCTACGCCGTTCGGTAGCTCCTCCGGCGGCTTCGCCGCCCTAGGCCCTGACCTTGAGCGCCGCCTTGAGGTCTGACACGCCGAAGTAGGCGTTCAGCTTCCTCGCGCTTCGGGCCGAGCCGGTGTATGCGAAGGTGACGTTGACCCCGGCCTTGCCGAGCTTGGACGCGAAGCGGCCCAGGGCGCCGGGCGTGTCGGTCAGGGTGACGGCCAGGACCTCCTCCTCGGTCGTGTTCCAGCCCTTCTGGGCGAACACCTTCTTGGCCGCGGCCGTCTTGTCGACAACCAGCCAGATCATCCCCTCCGCGCCTTGCTTTGCCCCGGCGAATCCGATGATGTTGACCTTCTTGTCGCCGAGAGCGGTCGCAATCTCACCGAGAACGCCAGGCCGGTCAGGGACGGTAACCGTCAGCTGCTTCGCGCGTGGCATACCCAATGCCTCCTGTCCAAACCCCGCCGAAAAACGAGCCCAGTGTAGGCATCTTCAGGCGGCAAAGGGTGGTGATTCAGGCGGAGGCAATGGCTTCCGATCCGACTCTGAGGCCGAGCGCGACCAGCACCCCGCCCAGCAACCCATCCAGCGCGCGCCGCACCGACGACCGGCGCAGCCAGGCGCTCATGCGATCCACCGCGAACGAGTAACCCGTAAGCCATGCAAACGTCAGCAGGCAGAAGTTGAAGCCGAGCGCGAGCATGAGGACAAAGCTGGGATGCGGGCCGGCGAAGGGCGGGAGGAGGCTGATGAAGAAAGCGACCATTTTGGCGTTGGAGAGGTTGCTCAGGAATCCCTGGAGAAATGCCGTCCGCCTTCCCACGCCAGGCCAACCCTCCGGGCCGGCTCCGGACTGCCGTCGGGAGGAGTCACCTCTAACCGCGCTCATAACCGAGCGGAGGCCCAGGTAGATCAGGTAAGCCGCGCCCGCCAGCCGGATGGCGAGGAAAAGCGAAGACGAGGCAGCCAGGATCACCGCCAGCCCAGCGCTGGTGGCCACCGTCCACGTGGCCTGGCCGGCCGACACCCCGGCTGCGGTGGCGACGCCGGCGCGCCGGCTGCCGAGCAGCGTGTTGCGGATGGTCAGCGCCGTGTCCTGGCCGGGCGTGCATATCACCAACAAAGACACGCCGAGAAAAGCCACGTACTGGCCGGCGCCCACCGGCTCAGCTTATTAGTTCGAGCAGTATTCCTTGAGGGACGCTGCCCGACCGCTGCGGCGCAGCTTGTCCAGCGCGTGGCGCTCGAGCTGGCGAATCGTCTCCCGGCTCGCGCCCAGCCGGCGCGCGACCTCGTCCAGCGCGCGCTGGTGGCCGTCGCCGAGGCCGAATCGGAGCTGGATCACCCGCCGCTCGCGAGGCGCGAGCATCCCGAGCACGTCGTCGAGCCGGTCCTTCAGGTCCGCCTCCATG
>DATEGL010000248.1:0-22151 GCA_035280145.1 Candidatus Dormiibacterota bacterium
CCTGGGTTCCGAATGCACTACGTGGACGAGGGGTCGGGGCAGCCGATCATCCTTCTGCACGGCGAGCCGACGTGGTCGTACCTCTACCGCAACTTCATTCCCTCACTCGCCCGGCACTTTCGCGTCATCGCTCCCGACCACATGGGCTTCGGCAAGTCCGAGACTCCGGAGAACGCCGAGTACACACTCGGGCGCCACGCGGAAAATCTCTGCGCGCTGATCGAAGAGCTCGACCTACGCGAAATCACTCTCGTGATGCAGGACTGGGGCGGCCCGATCGGCGCCGTCGTCGCCACGCGTTTCCCGGACCGCATGAAGCGTTTCGTGGCGATGAACACCATCTTCGGCACGGACAGGAACGTCCGCGAGGAGCGTTTGACGCCGTGGTTCACCGCGATCAAAGAGATGGAGGAGGCGGGCCAGCTCGAAGCGGTGCTGGGCAACCTCAGGTTCCTGGTCGGGGGGATCATGATGCAGCTCGGCATCCAGCGCCGCGATATCGTCACCGACACGTGGCTGCGCGCGTACGCCGCGGCGTTTCCGACAACCGATGAGTGCCGCGCCGCGATCGCATTTCCTCTCGAGGGTTTGCACCTCGAACGCATTCGAGACGTGCTGGTGGGGGCGCTGCCGGGACTCTTCAAGCTGGGCCAGTCAGGCATTCCGGCGATGATGATCGAGGGCATGCAGGACCGCGCGATCTGGCCGCACGTTGCAATCGCCGGCTTTCGCGCCTTCTTCCCGCGAGGGACCGTGCACGAGATCTCTTCGGCCGGGCACTTCATCCAGGAGGATGCCCCCGAGATCGTGGTGCCACTGATCCAGGAGTTCTGCCTCCGCACCTAGATCGTCCTGGCGCGTTGACGCTCGTCCCGGGCGTCTGTTACGGTTCGGCTACTTACCCGCGCTGGCGGAGCGCGGGCACCGAAGCACCGGGGGTAGGCATTGCGCAGATATCGCTACGCGAGCCACGCTGCGTTGCTCCTGATGGCGATGGCCGTCGGCGGCTACAACGCCACCGACCTGGGTTTGTGGGTCTCGCAATCGCGAGCCGCCGCGGTGACGGCCGACTCGGCCAGTGGAGAAGGCCAGTTCGGCGACGTCGCGCTTGGTCGCGACAGCACGATCATCAAACCGGTTTCGATTCCCGACTCGGCGCTGCCCGACCGCAGGCCGCTCCGCTACACAGTGAAGTCGGACGACACGCTCGAGAGCATCGCGAAGGCTTCCAAGGTCACCCTCCGAGAGATCACATGGTCGAATCCGGGCCTGAAGCTGCCTCTGAAAGCGGGCCAGGCGCTCAACCTGCCGCCGGTGCCAGGGGTCGTGGTCACTGTGAAGCCGGGCGATTCTCCTGCCAGCCTTGCCAACACATACGGCACCGACGCCTCGACAATCCTCGGCTTCAACAGCCTCCGAAGCCCCGAGCTCACTCCGGGTTCGGTGCTGGTCATCCCTGTCGACCCGCTGGTCGGACCCAACCTCGCCACGGGACTGCCGGCGGATCCCGTCGACCCCGGGGCGCTGATATGCCCGATCAAGGGCGCCGAGATCATTCAGAAGTTCGGGCCGACATCCTTTGCCCTCGAACCCTCGTACGGCGGCTATCTTCACTTCCATTCGGGCGTTGACCTGCTCGCGCTCTATGGGACTCCGATCGGAGCGGCTGCCGGCGGCAGGGTGATCGCCACCGGAAACGCGGACTACTTCGGGCTGAGGGTCGAGATCAGGGACAGCTACGGACTCGTCCAGATCTACGCGCACCTGTCAGCGGCGTCGGTCAATGTTGGCGACCAGGTCCAGCAGGGACAGAGAGTCGGGCTCGTCGGCAGCACGGGCCTCTCCATCGGGGCGCACCTCCACATGCAGCTCGAGATCGGCGGGGTGCCGACCGATCCGCTCCCTCTCCTTGGCTGCTAGGTAAGAAAGCTCCCTAATTGGAGTTCGACACCAGGCGACTTCCCGCGGCGCCCGACGACGTCGCCCCGGACGGCTCTGACGTCCGGGTTCTTGTGAGCCTCCATCGTGGGGGCATGGCGCACTTTCAGTTGGCACCAGGGCGCACATCGCGCGGGGTTGCGCATCGGACCGTCGAAGAGATCTGGTTCGTCGTGAGCGGCCGCGGCGAGATGTGGCGCAAGTCAGGTCAGAGCGAGGAGGTCGTCGACCTCAGCTCAGGCGTATCTCTCTCCATCCCGGCCGGCACCCATTTCCAGTTCCGATCGCTCGGCGACGAGCCGCTATCGATCATCGGCGTCACGATGCCGCCATGGCCGGGAGCGGAGGAGGCTTACGAGGTCGAGGGAAGATGGAAGTCCGAGCTCTGACGTTCGACATCTTCGGCACTGCGGTCGACTGGCGTTCAGGGATCGTCGCAGAAGGCCGCAGGCTCGGAGCGCTTCACGGAATCGACGCTGACTGGGAGCAGGTGGCCGACGCGTGGAGAGCCCTCTACGCGCCGTACATGGGCAAGGTCCGCCTGGGGGAGCTGCCGTGGACCAACTTCGACCGCCTGCATCGACTCTCGCTCGATCAGGTGATCGCGGAACTGAGCATCGAGGGATTTGATGAAGCTACCCGCGAGGAATTCACCTCGGCGTGGGAGCGCCTGCGGGCCTGGCCGGACGTAGCGGCGGGGCTCGAGACGCTTGGCCGGCGTTTTACAGTGGCCACGCTTTCCAACGGCAACCGTTCGCAGCAGGAAGCGCTGATGCGCTTCACCGGATTGAAGTTCCAGCGGCTCATTTCCGCGGAAGACTTCAAACATTACAAACCCGATCCCGAGGTGTACCTCGGTGCCGCGGACGCGCTGGGACTCGAGCCCGGCCAGGTGATGATGGTGGCGGCGCACAAGCTGGATCTGCGAGCGGCCCAGGCGGCCGGCCTTAAAGCAGCCTTCGTCGAGCGGACGTTGGAGAAGGGCGTGAGCGGCGGCGCCGACGCCCTGCCCGATCCGGAGTCAGACGTTCAGGCGACTGACTTCCTCGACCTGGCGAGACATCTTGACGGCGCGTAACCTCAGCCAGCCGATCGTGATCGTCGGCGCCGGCATGGCCGGCGGCGTGGCGGCGAAGACTCTGCGTGACGAGGGTTACTCCGGCCACGTCATGCTGATCGGCCCCGAGCCGACTGTGCCGTTTGGCCGCCCGCCCCTGTCGAAGACCTACCTGCGGGGGGAGGAGGAGCTCACGGGATGGCTGGTCAGGCCTGAATCCTGGTACCCCGGGAACGACGTGGAGCTGGTTGCTGCATCCGTCACCCGCATCGACACCGCGGCCCATCGCGTGGAGACAGACATGGGCGCCACATATGCGTACTCAAGCCTGCTGCTCACGACGGGCGGCGTGAACAGGCGCCTCGAGGTCCCTGGTGCCGACCTGTCCGGCGTCCTGCAGCTGCGAACCGTGGCGGACAGCGATGCCATCAAGAAGGCGGCGTGGCCGGGGGGCACCGCGGTCGTGGTGGGCATGGGGTTCATCGGCTGTGAGGTCGCGGCTTCACTCCGTCAACTGGGCCTGAACGTCCACGCTGTTTTCCCGGGCACCGCTCCGCTGGCCTCGGTTCTCGGCCCCGAGATGGGTGAGCTGATGGCCGGCATCCATCGCGACGGCGGCGTCAACCTGGTCCCGCACGACACAGTGGTCAGTTTCGAAGGCGCAGGACGCGTCCAGCGCGTGATCACGCGCGGTGGAAGGAGTCTCGAATGCGACCTGGCTGTCGTGGCCGTAGGCATCGCGCCCGAAGTGGAGTTCATCCGGCCCTCGGGGATTGCGCTCGACAACGGCGTGATGGTCGACCCGTCATGTCGCACCAACATGCCGGATGTCTACGCCGCGGGCGACATGGCCAATCATCTCCATCCGCTTTTCGGGCGCGTCCGGGTCGAGCACTACAACAATGCGGAGAAGCAGGGCGCGGCGGCTGCCAGGTCGATGCTCGGCTCACACGAGCCGTACGCCTACATCCACACCTTCTGGTCGGACCAGTACGAGCACAAGCTCGAGTACGCGGGCCACGTTCGCGAGTGGGACAGGTTCGTCACTCGCGGTTCAGTGACGGATCGAAAGCTGGTTGGCTTTTACCTTCATCGCGGCGTGCTCCGGGCGGCAGTCGGATTCGACCGCGGCGGCGACCCGGAGCTAGAGGAGGGCAGCGAGATGGCCAAGGCGTCGCGATTGATCGCAAGGGAAGCGCGCGCGACGGCAGAAGCGCTGGCCGACGAGTCGATCGATCTCGCCCAGCTGTAGATGTACTGGGGAGTCAGGCCTCCCCCAGCGCCCCTTGCTCAGCGGAGGGCTTCGAACTCCGAGTCGGTCAGCTCGATGTCGAGCGCGGCGAGATTCTCTTTGAGGTGGGCGAGCGAAAGCGTGCCAGGGATGGGCAGCATCGCCTGTGACCGCCGCAGCAGCCAGGCAAGCGTTATCTGCTGCGACGAGGCGCGGTGCCGCCTGGCGATGTCGTTGAGCACAGCTCCGCCTCCAGCCCGCAGCGGAAAGAACGGAACGAACACGATCCCCTCGCGCTCGCAGTAGTCGACGACATCGTCGTGCCGGCGCTCGGCCAGGTTGTAGTGGTCCTGGACGGCGGCGATGGGGACGACCTTGCGCGCTCGCTCGACTTGATCGATCTCGACCTGGGAGACGCCAACATTCTGGATGGACCCGCGGTCGCGGTACTCCTTGATGGCGGCGAGGCTCTCTTCGATCGGGGTCTGGGGATCGACCCGGTGCAGGTAGTAGAGCGAGATCGTGTCTGTCTTCAGCCTGCGAAGGCTCTCTTCGATCTCCGCCTCCAGCACCTCTGGTCGCGCTCCGTTGAAGCCTCCCTTCGTGGCCACGATGCGGTCCGGTGCACCGGGGGAGAGGGCGGCGCCGATGGTCTGTTCGCTCTGACCGCCGGTATACAGGTGCGCGGTGTCGATGAGCTGAGCGCCGGCGTCGGCCGCCGCCCTGATGAAGGCGACGTTGGCGAACGTCTTCGTCAGCCGGTTGGTCCCGAGCCCGATCCGGGCGACCTCGAAGCCCCCCAGTGTCACGGTCCGCATGGGTATATCCTCACCGAGAACCACGTGATCCCGTATGGCGCCGACGACGCCGACGATCCGACGCAGGCGATCCCGGTGGTGACTGCTTGGGCAACGGCCGGTGAATGAAGGTGATCTTTCGATCCGGGTCGAACCGTTCGAATCCGATGAGGCGCGGCGGCTGGTGGCGAAGCTCGACGCGGGCCTCGCCGAGCTCTACACGCCGGACCAGCGCTTCGGGCCCAACCTGAAGGCGGAGCACCTCGACGCAGGTCGCGGTGTGTTTCTCGTCGCGCGGGTTGCGGGATCGGCCGTCGGCTGCGGGGCGATCCGGGTCCTCGACAGCGGCACCGCTGAGGTCAAGCGCATGTACGTCGAACCGGACCAACGCGGCAGGGGCGTCGGGTGGGCGGTGCTCCATCAGCTCGAGGCCGCCGCGCGCGAGCTGGGTATGAGGCGTCTCGTGCTCGAAACCGGTATCCACCAGGAGGCGGCGATCGCGCTGTACCGGCGAGCCGGGTTCAGCGAGGTCGAATGCTGGGGCCAGTACCTGACCTCGCCGACGAGCGTCTGCTTCGGGAAGGACCTGGGCTAGCGCCCGTTCAAGAAACTTAACCGCCGACCGCCAAGGATTCGGGCGGTTCGCCGTTACCTGTCGAAGAGCTGTGCGGCCAGCCGTCCAATCGCGCCCTATCGTCCGTTTTGCCGGGGTCACCCGGGCCTACGGCTCCCGGCTTGCCCTGGACGACGTCGACCTCGCCCTCCACCCTGGGGAGCTGACTTTCCTGGTCGGGCCCAGCGGGGCGGGCAAGTCGACTCTCCTGAAGCTGATCAACCGCGAGATCCGGCCCACCAGCGGCGAGGTGTGGGTGGCCGGCATCCCGGCGCATTCGCTAAAGGCTTCCCACGTGGCCGAGCTGCGGCGCCGGGTCGGCGTCGTGTTCCAGGACTACAAGCTGCTCCCGCGCCTGACCGCGCTCGAGAACGTGGCGTTTGCGCTCCAGGTGAGCGACCTCAGGGTGTCAGACGAGGAAGCAATGGACCGCTCCCAGGACGCGCTCGAAGCTGTCGGCCTTGGCGATCGCGGCAGCGCGTTTCCCAACCAGCTCTCGGGTGGCCAGCAGCAGCGTGTCGCCATCGCCAGGGCGGTGGTCGCCCAGCCGGCAGTCCTGATCGCAGACGAGCCGACGGGCAACCTGGACCTGAGGACGGCGTGGGAGATCATGGACCTCTTCGCCGACATCGCCGGCTGGGGCACGGCAGTGCTCGTCGCGACCCACAACGGCGAGATCGTGACCCGGCTCCAGCGCCGTGTGCTGACGCTGGTCCAGGGTCGCCTGGTGCGGGACCAACCCGCCGGCCAGACGGGGAGGATGGCGTGGCTGGCGTCGTCGTGAAGGGGCCGTTTCCACTGCCGCGCCGGCACGTTGTCCGCACGGTGATCGCCAACCTGCTGCGGTTCCTTTTCCAGGGCGCAGCGCGCAGCTGGGCTCGCAATTTTGCGAGCACGGCCCCGGCGCTCGGCTCGATGACGCTGCTGCTGGTCATGACCGGGCTCGTCGGCGTTGGTGGTTTCGCCCTCTACACCCTGGAGCAGATCGAGTCGAGCCAGGCCAGCCTTCTGCACGTCTACCTGCGCGACGACGCAGCCGACGCCGCCGTGGTCGTGCTGTGGCACCGCCTCCACGACGACAGTCGAGTGAGCCGCGTGACGTACGTTTCGAAAACCGAAGCGCTCGCGCGAGCGCAGCTCATTCCCAGGCTGCCCCAGCTCGCCGACGCGACCGAAAGCAATCCGTTTCCGGCCAGTCTCGACGTGCAGGCAAAGAACATCGCCGAAGTGGCGGCGATCGATGCAATGGTGCGCAACGAGCCGGTCGTCGACCCTGTCTACCCGACCTCGTACGACCGCAACGCATACCAGCGCATTCAGGCAGTCCTCTTCGGCCTTGGCGTCGCAGGGCTCGCCTTCATCAGCCTGCTCGCCTTCGTGGCAGTCACGGTGACGATGAACAGCATCAAGGCCGCGATTCACGCGCGGCGTGACGAGATCACGATCATGCAGCTGGTCGGCGCGCCGCGCTGGATGGTTCGCGGTCCGTTCGTGATCGAGGGCGCGATCACCGGCATGGTCGCCGGCGTTGTCGCCGGCCTGATCACATTCGGCCTGGCCATGGGCGCCGTTGGGACCGGGTCGACTCCGTTCATGCAGTTTGCGCCCGGCCTCACCGTTTCGGTCGCGGCCATCGCGGCGGCGGCAGTTCTCGTGGTCGGACTTGGACTCGGTTCCGGCTCCTCACTCATGAGCATGCGGAGGCACATGGAATCGTGAGGCGGCTGCTGATCAGTCTTGTGCTGTTGGTTGTCATCGCCATCGCAAGCCCCGGCCCGGTCATCGCTGACGGCCCGCCAGCAGACCCACAGCAGCAGGTCGCGGTCATCGACCAGATCCGCGCCCATCTCGGCAGCAACCTCGCCGACGCCGTTGCCGCCCAACAGCAGCTGCGCCAATCGCTGCAAGACAACGCGCTGCAGCAGGCGGCGGTACAGGACAAGATCAGCGCGGCCAACGCCAGGATCGCGGATCTCGAGGCCCAGATCGCGGAGGACAAGCGCCACGAAGCATTGCTGGCGAAGCGGATCGAGGCGGAGCGCGCACAGCTCCGTCAGCTCGCCCGCGCCGCCTACGTCTCGCCCGGCTCGATCCTGGTGGTTCTGGCCGAGTCAGAGAGTCTCAGCGATCTACTGACGCGGATCTCCGATCTCAACGTCGCCGGGTCACGTGCTGGCGAGCTCAAGTCCGCGCTCAACGTCGATCTCCTCGCGCTCACAGCAGACCGTGAGCACGAGCAGGCAGCGCGCGACGAGCAGGTCACCCTCCGCACGCAGCTCGGCTCCCAGCTCGCTCAGCTGCAGGCCCTGCAGGCTCAGCAGGAACAGGCCGTGGCGGATCTGCAGGTGAAGATCCGGCAGACGCAGTACGAGATCTCGCGCCTCAACGTACAGTCGGCGGAGCTGGCTCAAGCCGTGGCGGACATGCTGCAGCAGCAGCAGGACGCGATCATCGCGGCGGCGATGCAGTCGGTGTGGGCGCAGGTGCAGCTGTGGCTGCAGTCCAACAGCGTCAACCAGTCCCCGGCCAGCGCCGGTCACTCGACGCAGTACCGGTTCATCTGGCCGGAGCCGACTTCCCAGATCTCGCAGCGCTTCGGTCCGACCACCCTCGGACTCGAGCCCCCGTACGGCGGCTACCCACACTTCCACACCGGGATCGACCTCGTCGCGCCGTTTGGCTCGCCTGTGTACGCGGCCGACGATGGCGTGGTCGCACTGGTCGGCAGTTCCAGCAGCGGTTACGGCAATTACGTCGTCATCGCCCACGCGGGTGGGCTCCAGACGCTGTACGGACATCTTTCGACAGCGCTGGTCACGGCCGGACAGGTGGTGACTCAAGGCAGGGCGATCGGCATGGAGGGATCGACTGGTAATTCGACCGGAGCGCATCTTCACTTCGAGCTGCGGATTGGACAGCGGCCGGTGGACCCTACGCCGTACCTGCCCCCTGGTCCGCCATCTGCGTTTCGCGCGTAGCCACTCGCCGTCCGCTGGCGGACGAAGACTTCGAGATCTCTGCCGCGGCTCTCCAATGATCGGCCGCCGCTCGGAGATCACAGCGGGCATCGAGGATTTCCGCGTAGTCCATGTGGGCGTCACGCAGCCTGTCCGGCATGTCGAGGTGCTCGAGGATCGCGATGGCTGCGGCGAACTCGCCGTCGGCTTCGTGCTGCTTGCCCCGTCGCTCTTGAAGCTCACCGCGCAGCGAATGCGCCTCGGCGACGACGAGTCGCTCACCGCTCGCTTCGCCTGAGGCCTGGGCGTCGGCGAGAAACGCGGCCGCGCGGTCGAGGTTTCCGCGCCTGATGTGTAGGTTGCCCAATCCGTTGAGGACGAACCCACGCCCCCGGCGGTCGATGTGCAGCTCGTCGCAGCCGGTGAGCGCTCTGGTCAGGTGCTCTTCGGCAGCGTCGAGCTGGCCCTCTTGCAGCAGCAGGTCCCCGAGGTCGTTCTCCACGCGGTACACGGCGCTGAGGTCGGATTCGAGCGAGTAGAGGGCGAGCGCGCGGTCGAAATGCTGGCGTGCGCGCACGGGCTGGCCGATGCGCCTGTACGCGTTGCCCAACCCGTGGTGCATCTTCGCCTGCTGCAGCAGGTCTTTGACCTTGCCCGCCGCCTCGACCGCGGCCTCGTAGTAACGCATTGCGTCCGACCACGCGTGGCGGACTACGTGCAGGTTCGCGATGTGGCCCAGGATGCGAGCCTCTATCTGAGGCGGCCTGGGATTCAGCTTGCGGCACCGGTCCAGGGCATCGTTTGCCATGGGCATCGCGTCGGCGCTTTCGAGGAGCCCGAGAGCAGAGGCTTCCCAGTCCAGCGCCTCCACTGCCGACCACTCGTCGTTCTGCGCTTCGAACGTCTTGCGCGCAGCGCGCAGATGCTCGATCGCCTCGTCGGGCCGGACAAGCCGGCAGTACGCCTGGCCGACGTAGAAACGGAGGAGGGCGACGTCGCCCTTGCTCCACTTCTTGCCAAGCAAGGGAATCCCAACCGCCAGCACTGCCTCGAAGTCGCGGGCGAGGGTGAGACGCTCCAGCTCCTGCAGCCGCGGCTGGTTTGCCGCCACGCTCGAGGCGCTGTTGGCGAGTAGGAAGAACGAAACGGGCTTGCGCGTCCGGCGCGCAATGTGCTGCAGCGTCTCGAGCGATGGGTTGACACGTCCGTGCTCGATGAGATGGATCGCGGTGCGGCTCACTTGATCGCGGGCGATGTCGGCCAGGCTTAGCCCTGCCTCGTGCCTGGCTTCGCGGACGGAGCCTTCTCGAATTCGAATGCCCTTGCGCCGCCCTCGGTACCTGCTGCCGAGCATGGCGGTGAGCATACCGCCACACCCGACAGTTGGCTTAACGAAACCCTACGGCGTCGGCCCGATCGAGCCGGCCAGAACCGGTGCCGCCGACGCTCCCAGCAATGCCAGGGCGAGGATCACCAGACCGAGCAGCTTGCGCATCGCGTACCTCCCCAAAAGTGATAGTCGGAGTGTCCGATGAGTTAACACAACTGTCAACTCATGCAGGCGGGAGGAGGTAACGCTCAGAAAAAAGAAAGCCCGGCCAGACGATGGCCGGGCTGCTGATAGCGGGAGGCTACATCAGGCCGACGACGTGACCCTCCGGGTCGGCGAACAGGGCGATGGTCGTCTCGGGCGCGACCTCTGTCAGCGGCATGAGCACCTTGCCGCCCAGTTTCTCGATCCTGGCCAGCGTCGCCTTGGCGTCCTTGCTGTGGACATAGAAGGTGACTCCACCCGGCATACCCTGAGGAGCGGGGCCGATGCCGCCGGTGATCTTCTGCTCTTCGTCACGAACCATCCCGTACCCGCCGGGGTTGTTGGTGTCGATCTTCCAGCCGAAGACATCGGCGTAGAAGCGCTGCAGCGCCGGGCCATCCTTCCCGGTGACCTCGAAGTGCACAACGTGATCCGACATGTCCAAACCTCCAATCAGAGCTGTCCGGTTCTTCCGGTTGTAATCCAGACGACGAACCGGATAGACCTAAATCGACAGCTGCGGCCGCTAGACCTCTCCCAGCAGGGTCCGCAGGACTTGAGCCTCCGACTCCAGCCGGCGCGCGTCCTCGGGGCGGCCCAGGCGCAGATACTCGTCGCTGGCCGCAACCGTCTCGGCGATCTCGGCGCGAAGCACGGCAACGACGTCTTCCTGCGTAATGTCGCGACGCGCGATGTCGCCCGCGCCGACGCCCAGACGCGGGCGGTACCGGCTGGGACCCTCGACCGCCTCTGCGTTGTCGATCGCGCTGATGGCGGAGCGAAAGCGGCGGTAGCGACCTGGTCGCGCTCCCGTAATGCTTGCTTCAGCGATTCGCGAAGGCGGAAACGAAGAAGCTCCGTAGCCATCGGGTCAAGACGTTAGCCCGCCCGAAGGCACACCGTGAAGATGCTGCCCCGCCCCAGCTCGCTCTCGACCTCGATGCTTCCGCCCATCAGCGTCATCAGGCGGCGGCTGATCGCGAGGCCAAGTCCAACGCCGCCCGGAGCGTGGTTGCCGGCCTGGAAGAATTCCTCGAAGAGCCGCGCCTGGTCCTCTTTCGCGATGCCGTCGCCGGTGTCCGTGACTGAGATCAGCACGCCCTCGCTGCTGTTGCGCGACTGCAGCGTGATGGTGCCGCCGCGGTGCGTGTGGCGGATCGCGTTGGAGAGCAGGTTCAAAAACACCTGGTCGAGCTGACGCCGGTCGGCTTTGACCGAGAGGGAGACACTCGCCGAAATTTCGAGTGTCAGGCCTTTGGCCTCGGCGAGCGGCCCGACCTGATCCACCGCCTGCTCGAGCGCGGAGAGAACAGGAAACGACTCCAGCTTGAGGCGAGCGACGCCTGCATCCAGCCTGGCCAGGTTCAGTGAGTCGTTGATGAGCTCGAGCAGGTGGTTGGCCGACACCTCGATGTTGCGGATGTAGCGCTGCTGCTTGTCCGTCAGGCCGCCCGTGTCGGGGTCGGCCAGCAGGTGAGCAAAGCCGAGGATGGAGTTGAGGGGGGTTCGGACCTCGTGGTTCATCATCGCCATCAGCCGGGACTTCGCCTCGCTCTGGCGCTGCGCTTCCTTGGCGTGCACACGCGCTGTCACATCGGTCAGCACCAGCGAGATTCCGGTCATGGCACCCTCGTGGTTGAGCATCGGGCTGGCGGCCGCGCCCAGGTAGATCTCTGGGTCCGCCACATGAAGCTTGCCGGTCGTGCTGGACCCGCCGAGCATGCGCTCAATCAACGCGCTGGATTCGGAGTCCCAGGTCATCAATGTGCGCAGGTTGCGGCCGATCGCGTCCTCTGCGGTCAGGCCCAGAACGGCAAGACCGCTGCCGTCGGACAGAGTGATGGTGCCGTCCAGGTCCGACGCGAGCACGGCCACCTGTGCACTTGCGATGACGGAGGCTAGCCGCTCGCTGCTCTCCTTGAGACGGTCGCGCAGCGTGAGGTCGCGCACGAAGGCGGCAGCCAGCTGGGAAGTCTCCGGTAGATCGGTGATCACGATCTCCATCGGAAACTCGCTCCCATCCGAGCGCCTGCCGGTCGACTCGAATTTCCGGCCCGCGTGTTCCGCGGAGCGCGTCTCTTTGATGGACCTGCTCCACCGCTGGAACGCCTCCCAGTGCCGGGGCCCGACAAGGACGATGGCCGACCGCCCGATGACATCATCCCGGCGCCTCTGGAACGTGTTTTCGGCTGCGGGATTGATGTCGACGATGTTGCCGACGGCGTTGAAGAGGACGATTGGATCCGGCGCCGCTTCTATGACCGCCCGCTGCCTTGCTTCCGCTTTCCGCAAACGCGTGATGTCGATCGAGCTTGTGATGACCGAATCGACGTCGCCCGACGCATCGAGCAGCGGAACCGCGTCCACATAAGTCCAGCGCCGTTCCGAGCCGACGTCGTAGCCGGCGACAACACCGCGAACCTCGGACTTCTCCGCCACCGCCCGCGCAAAAGGTCGCTCTGTAGCGTGGACCGGCGCTCCGTCCTCGTGATACATCGGGTACGTGTGATCCCGGACGCCGCTCGGGTCTCGCAGCGCGTCGGCCCACGAGCGTTGGGCGGCGCGGTTGTAATGCACCGGGCGGCCGAGGCGGTCGTAGACGATGACGTTGACCCCCAGCGCGTCGTAGACCTGCGTCGTCAGGTCTTTCTGCCGGCCGACTTCCTTCGCCAGCCGCGCCGCTTCCAGGGCCGGCGCGACGATGGCCGCGAGGAGGGAGAGGAAGGCGGCATCGGAGGCGCGGTATTCATGGTCGGCGAAGCTCAGGACCGCAAGGGTGCCGAGGGGCTTGCCTTCGACCAGGAGCGGTACCGCGACCTGGGCCTGGATGCGCTGGCTTCGGCCCCAGCTCGTCGTCTGTCCGGACGACTCGTAGTCGTTCATGATCACCGGCCGCGCGTTCTTGAATGCGTCTCGAATCGCCGTTGGTATGTCTGCGGCCAACTCGGTCGCCGGGTCGTCGGCAAGGCCCGCAGTGGCGAGAAGACGAAAGGCCCCAGATGCGGCATCGAACCATCGCATCACCGCGGCGTCGCCACCGGCGACGGTCCGCGCCCGCTCGACGACCAGACTGGCGAGCTCGGCCTGGTTCTTGAGCCTTCCGGTCGCGACGGCCACTTCGTGGAGGGCTGGTATCGTTTCCGGCTTCATCGCGCCCGCACGCCGCCCCCGCGACGCGGGCTCTCCACCCCCACCACGCCCCATCTGAACTTGCTGGCGTTAATTATATAACGATGCGCTCTATATTGCAAGCCGGATTACATAACAGGTCGATCCGTATTACATTGGCGGCACATGCCCAGCACGAACGGCAAGGCAGGCCGGCCTCGTGATCCGCACGTTGATGAGGTCCTCTTCAAGGCTGCTTATGAAGTCTTCCTCGAGCGCGGATACCAGCATGCAAGCCTGAGCGAGGTAGCGAGGAAGGCCGGCGTCGGCACACCGGCGATCTATCGCCGCTGGCCGACCAAGGCCGCGCTTGCGATCGACATCGTAGAGCGCGAGTCAGGCCCGGAGCCGATTCCCGACACCGGTTCCATCCGCCGCGACCTGGCCAGGTTCTTCCGGATGCGACTCCAGACCTGGGGCAGGCCGCTCTTCCATCAGGTGGTCCTGCCGCTGGTGCTCGAGGCACAGGCCGACAGCGAGCTGGGTCGCCAGATCCGCCGCCGGTTCCTCGGCTATCGCCAGTCTGGCGTGGAGGCGCGGCTGCAGAAGGCGATCAAGACTGGAGAGCTCCGCGCCGACACCAATCCCGCTCGGCTCGCCGACATGCTGAATGGGCCGATCACCATCGCGCTTCTGTTTGGTCAGGAGCTTCCGCACGAATCCGAAGCGCGATACCTTGTGAACAAGCTGCTGGACGGTTTCGCGACAAGGGACTGATAGTGCCGTGATTGGCGAGCGCGGTCGGGTGCTGATCGTCGAGGATGCTGCAGCTTCTGCCGAGCTGATGGCGGCACTCGTCGAGCGCGAGGGGTTCGTCCCCGTCGTCTCGCATTCAGCGAAGGACGCCCGCGCCGCATTCAAGAGGCACTCGCCCGTGGCGGTGCTGCTCGACTGGGTCCTGCCGGACTCGCCGGGCACCGAGCTGTGCCGGGAGCTGAGGGGCGCCGACTCTGTGGTCACGATCATCTTTGTCAGCGGAAGAAACGACGAGACGAGCATCGCCCGCGGCCTCGACGCCGGCGCTGACGACTTCGTGCCCAAGCCGGTGCGCGAGGGCGAGCTGGTCGCGCGTCTGGAGGCTCAGCTTCGTAAGGTCGCAAGGCTGCACGCCGGCGTGCCGGCGGAACCGCCCCGCGAGGAACGGCGTCTGAAATTTGGAGAGATCGAGCTCGACTTGAAGGCGCGCCAGGTAAGGGTCAGCGGCGAGCTCGTCCAGCTCGGACCGCTTCAGTACAAGCTGCTCGAGTACCTCGCCCGCAACGCGGGGGTCGCTGTTTCCAGGGACCAGATCCTCAACGAGGTCTATGGAATCGCCGCCGACATCGGCACTGACCGAGTAGATGTGCTTGTGCAGAGGCTGCGGCGGAAGCTGGGCGATTACCCCGGCAAGGGCGGGCACATCATCGCTCACCCCGGTTTTGGCTATCTGCTCGAGCGGGGGCCTCGCGCATCAACCGGGTGAGAAAGAGGTCGACCAGCACCGGATCCCACTGCGCGCCAGCGCCTCGGCGTAGCTCGGCCATGGCGTCGCCCGACGTCATCGCGGCCCGGTAGGGACGGTCGCTCGTCATCGCGTCGTAGGCGTCGCATATCGAGATGATCATCGCGACAGTGGGGATGGCGGCTCCGATCAATCCGTCCGGATAGCCGGCCCCGTCGAATCGCTCGTGATGGTGCCTGATGATCGGCACCACGTTGGCAGCCGAGCGCAGCTGGCGCGCAATCTCGACGCCGACCATGACGTGCCGGCGCATGACCGCAATCTCCTCTGGATCTAGCGGACCGGGTTTGAGGAGCACCGCGTCGGGCACGCCCACCTTGCCGATGTCGTGCACGACCCCTCCGAAGTAGGCGAGGTCCAGGTCTGGCGCGGAAAGTCCGGCCGCTTCGCCAAGCGCGCGGGCGGTGCGCGCCACGCGCTCGACGTGAGCTTCGGTGCCGCCATCTTTGGCTTCGACGACGCGCGCGAAGGCGGCCATGATGTGCTCGGCGTCGTCGAGGTTGTCATAGATCTCTTTGGTTCGGATGAGGGTGACGACGCGTGCCAACAGCTCGTCGCGGTCGATCGGCTTGGTGAGAAAGTCGTCCGCGCCTGCCTCCAGTCCGCGCACTCGATCCTCGACCGAGCTCAAAGATGTGACCAGCACGACCGGGAGCAGACGGCTGGCGGGATTGGCCTTGATCCGGCGGCACACCTCGACACCGTCGAGGCGAGGCATGACCACGTCGAGCAGCACGAGGTCTGGCTGCGTGCGGTCGATTTCCTGCAGCGCCTCCTCGCCGTCCTCTGCCGTGACGAACCTGCACCCGGTGGGCGCGAGGTACTCGCGCATCAGCTCCAGGTTCATCGGCTGGTCATCGACGGCCAGGATCGTCGGAGCGACCGGCTCGGGCACGAGGGTAATGTCGCGGCCCGCGCCTGCATCGGGGAATCGTTCCCGCATCCCCTCGGCAACGATCGGACGGCGCAGCCAAGAAGCCGCCGCGATGATGCCGAGGCGCGCCCGCGCAGTGGTCGGTATGCACGGCTTCGACTCGCAGAATCGCCCCATGTCCCCAGACCAGGAGGACCCGTCCGCGCCTGCACCTGAGTCGACGCGCGTGCTCGTCGCCGACGGCAATCCGATCAGTCGCGATGTGCTCCTTAGGCATCTCGAAGGCCTGGGCTATGCGGTCGACCTTGCCCGCGATGGTGACCACGCTCTCGCGATGGCCGCCTCAGGCGAATACCAGGTGATGCTCCTCGATGTCCATATGCCGGTTTTCGACGGCGTCGAGATCATGCGCAGGCTGCACCTCGTGATGGGCCGCTCCCTTCGCGTGATCGCAATCGCCGCCGACAAGCCTGCGAACCGCGACCAGATCGGGCGCATGGGCGTCGACGGTTTTCTGGCCAGGCCCGTTGACGTCAAGCGTCTCGATCAGGAGCTGCGCCGAGTCCTGCTCAAGTCGCGCCGGTGAGGCTCAGGCCCGGCCAACGCGCAGAGCACAGAAAGTAAAGGCGGAAAGGCTTGCGAATTAGCGCGGCAGTGGGTCTCTCGCGTCCTTACATGTGTTGCGTATGAGTGGCGTCGGAGAGGACCGGGGTTAGTTTCGCTCCAGGTTTTTCCTCGGGTCGAGGATCACGTAGTCGAACGGCTGGTCGTAGCCCTGCTCGCGCACCAGCCGGATGAGACGGGTCTCGGTCTGCGCCTCGCCAGGCAACAGGCGGGCGACCTCGCTGCGCAGGTCGTCCCGGTCGACCGGCTTGGTGAGAAATCCATCGACGCTCGCGCTCTCGAAATCCGTCCGCATCCTCGCCGACGCGTCACCGGTGAGAACGAGGACTTTGACGCGCTGAGCCGGGTCGCTCACGCGGAGCCTGGCCAGGACCTCGACGCCGTCCAGCCCCGGCATGTGCCCGTCGAGGATGACGAGCTCGATGTCGTCCTCGAGGTCCATGTTCACGGCGCGCAGGCCGTCTGCGGCGATGGCCACCCGGTAGCCAAGCGACTTGAGGAAATACGCCACGAGCTCGCAGCTGGCCGGGTCGTCATCGATGACGAGAATCCGGCGGCTGCCAGAGTGCGCGCTCTTCACTGCGCCAGTGCTCGCCGCACTCGATCGATGGGACGACGCAGCTCTTCGACCATCAACTGCACGATCTGCGGATCCCACTGGCCGCCCGCGCCTTGCCGCAACACCGCCATCGCCTGCTCCGGCGACTGGCCGCGGCGGTAAGGGCGGTCGCTGGTCATTGCGTCGTATGCGTCGCACACGGAGACGATGCGGGCGAGAAGGGGGATCCGTTCACCGGCCAACCCATCGGGGTAGCCGCTGCCGTCGTAGTGCTCGTGGTGGTGGCGGATCATCGACAGCAGGCCGGCGCCCGTGCGGAGTGGGGCGACGATGTTCTCGCCGATCACAGGATGCTGGTGCATCCGGTCCGTCTCGACCGGATCCAGCGGGCTCGGCTTCAGGAGGATCTCATCGGGAACGCCGATCTTGCCGATGTCGTGGATGCGGCCTCCTTGGTAGAGGGCCGCCAGGTCCTCACGCGGAAGGCCCATCCGGACGCCGATGCGGCGGCCGGAATCTGCAACCCGCTGCGTATGCGCCTCGATGTACGGATCCTTCGCCTCGACCACTGCCGCGAGCGCGTAGATCACCTGCTCGGCCCCGTCCAGGGAGTCGTGCGCCCGGTACACGGTCGCTATGCCCCCGCGCCCGATGCGGCCGATAACCATGTGCGGGTGGATGGCGTAGCCTGCGTGAACGCTCATCTGTAGCGCAGCTGGTACGCGCAGCCTTCGGGCTCGCGAAAGCCGAGCGCCTCGACCGCCGCTCCCGTCAGGCCTTCGATGACGCCGGCGTGAAACAGGCAGACGGTCGGCACTCGCCCGCAAACCTCGGCGAAAAGGCAGTTGCGGCATGCAACGCGGCCGTCCTGGTGGTCCTCGTACTCCGCTCCCATCTCGATCAGGGGTTCGAGAGAGGCGGCCAGGGTGCGGGCGCCCGGCCGGGCCAGCCCGCGACCAAACGAGCGTCCGGCCTGCTTCATCGCGCTTCTGCCCGCGTCGCCGGAGAGCTCAAGAGAGCGCGCGAGGGCCAAGGCGAGGACGTCGTAGCGACGCATCGGATGGCTGATCTGCAGCGGGCCCCCGGAGAGGCGGTAGATCTTCGCCGGCTTGCCCGGTAGGCCGCGCCTCCGGTCGACCTCCAGGTACCCGAGCGCCACGAGGCGCTCGAGGTGGTCGAACGCGACTGAGCGGTGGACGCCGGCCGCCCGTGCGACTTCGTCGACGCTGCGCGCTTTGCGGTCGGAGTAGAAGCGCAGCAGGATGTCGCGCCTCGTGAAGTCGCGCAGCGCACCGAGGGCACGCTCCATGTCGGAGGCCATGCTCAGCACTACCTCGCCGGCTGGGCCGGTCCGATGCTCGAAGGGTCCCAGACCGGCGGGGGTGCGCCGGTCTGGGTAAGACGGGGGGGAAGACAAGTCAGGCGGTCGCGCGTGCCCGCTGGCGGCGCCGGCCGATCGCCACGCCCAGCAGGACGAAGAACAGGGCGAGCAAGAGCAGCAGGCCAAGCAGTCCAGCCAGGGCCAGGTCGCCCGCTGCATCGGCACCGCCGAGGAGGTCGGCGCCGCGGAAGATCCGGTTGCGGTTCGCGACCCCGTCGCCGTTGTCGAAGGCAGATCCGCCGGTCGTTGTGCCCGTGGAGGACCTGGCGCCGGCGGTCGCGGCGCCGCCACGCGACGTCACGCCCTGGCTCGAGCCGGCGGTCTGGGCGCTGCCGCCGTTCGAAGTCGCGGCACTGCCGCAGTTCGGGACTGAGGTTCCGCCGGTGCCGGCCGCTGCCGGCTGGGCGGACGTGCCGGCGCTGCCGACGCTGCCCGAAGCGCCACAGTGGGAGGCGCCGGTGTTTTGGCTGTCGGACCCCGCGGTCGCCTGGCCGGTCGAAACGCTGGCCGAGGAGCCAGGCTGCTCCGAACTTCCGGCCGTCACGCTCGCGGGCTGTACGGCGATTGCTCCCGGCGGCGGGTTCGGGTTCGAAGCCGCTGCGGCCTGAACCGCGCCGAAAACGAGGGCGGCGGCTGTCAGGACGATCGCGGACCGAGCGGGCCCTAGCATCTCTGTACCTCCGGTTTGTCGGGTTGCAACCCAATAAACCCTAATGGTTCAGGTTTGTCAAGGCCTTAATTAATAAAAGTTAGGCGGGGACCCTCCTGGAGCCGCCGACGACGCCAAGCCGGAGGTCGCGGATGACCCCGCGCCGGGCCTTGACCGCATACATCTCGGTGTCGGCGCGGGCAAGCAGGCTGACGACGTCGTCACCGCGCTCGAGCTCGGTGACGCCGACGCTGAAGGTGATGCCGAGCTTCTCGGCCTCGGTCTGGATCCAGCTCATCTTGGCCCGGGCTGCGTCAGCGATGGTGTCGGGCAGGATGCACACAAACTCGTCGCCGCCGTAGCGAAGGACCAGGTCTGAGCCACGAAAGCCGGTTTTGAGGATTCCGGCAAGGTTCTTCAGCAGCTCGTCGCCGGCCTTGTGGCCGCGGGTGTCGTTGGCCACCTTCAGGCCGTCGACATCGATGAACGCCACGGCGAGCGAGCTCTTCTGGCGCCGGGCGCGGGAAATCTCCCGGTCGAGCGCGTAGATTCCGGCGGCCCGCCGCAGAACGCCGGTCAGCTCGTCGAACGCGGCCTCCTCCCGGAGCTTGAAGAGCCCGGTGGTGGTGACCGAAGTCAGCTCCCGCGGGCTCATGCCGAGGTCGTGGGCGATGGCGAGCCTGACCTGCGCGTCGCGGGAGCGCCGCGCCTCTGTCCACGTCCGGCCGAACAGGAACAGCCAGACCGCGAGCAGGAGCGGCAGTACCGCTATCGCCCCCAGCAGCGCCACGTCGAGAGGTGAGGAGAAAACCAGCGGTATGAACGGGAGCCGAATTCCGCCTCCCGATCCACCGCCGCTACCGCCATTCGTACCGCCATTGCCAGAACCACCGCTGTTCGGTCGCGGTCCGCCGCCACCACCGCCGCTGCCGCCCGGATTGGGCGTGGGGCTGGTCCCGGGAGTCGGGCTGTCCAGGGAGACGGGCAGGGTTGGGCTGGCGACTGGAAGGCTGGGCGTGGCGACGGGGAGGCTGGGCAAAGGCACCGGAACCGTCGGTACGGGCACCGGGACGCTGGGTACGGGCACCGGCAGAGACGGGCTGGGGAGCGGCAGCTCGTCCGCGGCACGTGCCGATCCCGCAGTTGCGGCGAGGAAGAGGGCCCCGGCCGCGTAGAGACCGGCCATTACCCAGACGGGCAGCGCGGGTTTGGGCCGCGGCCGTCTCCGGCCGGATCGGTCCTGGAACTCGGTTTTGACGCTGCGGCGCACCCCGACCCTCGCTTTTGTGCAGCGATCGTAGGAACGTCAAGGGAGCCCAACGCCGCGTTAGATGGGTAGTTCTAGTGACCGACCGGGTAATTCTGTTAACCAATTGGTAAGCGATCTGACCCCGCTGCCCGGCGTCCGACCCCAATAATTCGATGGGCCCCCAGAATTCGCTCCTGAGGATGGACGCCTACTCGACCGCCAGCTGGTCCGCCGCCTTCGCCGCCATCACGGGCGCATCAGCCGCCCTCACCGGGCTGCTGTTCGTGGCGCTTTCGATCAACCTCAGCCAGGTCATCAAGGGTCCCGGGCTTGTCGGCCGAGCGATCGAGGTCCTGGTCCTGCTCACCTCGGTCCTCATCATTTCGACGCTGCTGCTCATGCCTGCCCAGCCGGCGGGAGCGGTGGCGGTCGAGGTCTTGAGCATCGGCGTGCTCACCGAAGTCCTGCTGGCGTCCATCCACCTCCGCGCTCCCCGGCGCCTCCTGCAGGTGACGCGGCTCAACTTCACGATGCGGGTGATCGGGGCGCATGTCGGGCCGATTTTCCTGATCCTCGGCAGCGCCAGCCTCTTCGTCCAGAACGGTGGCGGGCTTTACTGGATCGTGCCGGCGATGGTGGCTTCCATGGTGGCCGCGATCATCGGCGCCTGGGTGATGCTGGTCGAGATCGTGCGCTAACTGGCCGCGTTCGGATCGGGCACCCACGCGAACGCCTTCGCCGGATTCTCGACCAGCATCTTCGTCGTCGCCGGGACGCCAATCCTGCTATGCAGCCGGGGCACAAACCTCGACATCAAGTAGGCAAGCCCGGGTCCGCCTCCGTAGGCCCGAAAGTAGTCGCGTTGCCCGAGGTCCAGCCCAAGCATCACCGAGCGATGATGTCCGGTCGCCAGCAGCGCTTCGATCAGGTCGAGCAGCTGGCTGTCCGGCCGGTACTTGATGCGCCCGGGTGTGTCGTACTCGAGCCACACCCCGCGGCCGGCGAGCTCGCGGTGCAGCTCCACGTCGGGGTTGCGGTCCAGGTGAGCGAGGATGATGCGGTCGGCCCTGACGCCCTCGCGTGTCAGGAGGTCGACGATCTCGTGGCCGCAAGTGCCGACCTCGGTGTGGACGAGGATGGGAGCTCCCGATTGCCGGCTCCCGATCGCGGCCGCCAGCAGCCTTTCCCGCTCGAGGGCGCTGATGTGCTGATATGACGCACCGGCCTTGATCACACCCGCGCGGGCCGGATCCAGCGGCGCTTCGCTGAGCCAGTCCTCTGGATGCATCCCCTCGCGCAGGTCGGTGAGGATTCGCTCGGTCAGCAGCTCGAGACTGGCCTCGCGCACCCAGTGGTCCGCTGCGTAATGGGCGTCTCGGTGGTAGCCCGTCGCGGCAATGATGTGAACACGGGCACGTTTGGACACCGCGCGCATGCGCGCCGGCTTGCGACCCAGCCCGATCGGCGTCACCTCGACGATCGCCTGCAGGCCGCCGTGCGCAGCCTCGCGGACCTCCTCCAGTGCACGGTCTACGTCATCGAGCTCCTGGCCCGCGAGGGCTGGGCTGCGCATGAACAGGTGATCGTGCGCGTCGGTGACCCCAAGCTTCGGCGGGTCGATGGGACCGAGGACCGTGACGATCTGGGTCATCGAGTGATGACGCACTATAAACGCCGATGTCCCTGCACCTCGGTCTCGACCTCGGCGGCACGAACCTGAAATGGGCGGCCGTGGAGCGAGGGTCCGAATCGCGAATCGCCAAGAGCGGTCGCGTGCCGACGGACACGAGCGCGGGCGAGCGCAGCGTCGTCCGCCAGCTGATCGATGTCGCGCGCGAGGTGATGCGCGACGAGCAGGTCGACTCGGTTGGAGTCGGCATGCCCGGATATCTCGATCCGGACGCCGGCATCACGCACCTGATTCCGAACATTCCGGGCAACTGGGACGGCGTGCCGGTGATCGCGCAGATGACCGAGGCCCTGGCCATGCCGGTCGGCCTCATCAACGACGCGCGCGCG
>DATEGL010000249.1:0-3474 GCA_035280145.1 Candidatus Dormiibacterota bacterium
GGTGATCTCGATGGTCGGTTCGATGCAGAACCTCGTCAATGAGGTGCTGCAGGCCGCCGTCGGCAACCATTTCCGCAACACGCTGCAGGGTCTGGAGGCGGTCCGCTTCATCGAGACGCGCGACCAGGTGCAGGCCGCCGCGCTGGAGGCGATCTCCCGCTACCTCGCCGCGTACGAGGTCGAGACGCGCGGCGTGTACATCCAGGACGTGACGTTCCCGCAGGAGCTGGTCGCGGTGCTGACGCGGCGCGAGATCGCCAACCAGGAGAAGGCGACCTTCGAACAACAGAAGGACGCACAGATCGTACGCATCGACCTGGAGAAGCAACGTGGCACGGCCGACATGCAGGAAGAGCTGGCGAAGGCGCAGGTGTCGGTGGACATCAACCGCGCCCGCGCCAACGCCCGGATGGCGGAGGCCGACGGCGAGGCGGCCTTCGTCCGGGTCACCGGCGAAGCGGAAGGCTCGCGCCGGCGGGCCATCGGCCTGGGGGACGCGGCCGCCGTCGAGGCGCTCGGGCTGGCCAAGGCCAAGGGCTACGAGGCTCAGGTGCGGAGCCTGGGCTCGACGCCCACTGCCGCGGTGGCCATCGCCGGCGCGCTCTCGGAAGGCAAGCTCGATGTGGTGCCCGAGGTGCTGGTCACCGGCGGCGGCGGCGCCCTGGAGGGCCTGGCGGCCGCGTTCATGCGCTCGCTCAACGGAAATGGCCTTGCCAGGAAGAGAGAGTCAGAGGAAGGGCAGTGAACCTGCCCTTCCGTGCCTGCTCCAGCCGTCGCTTAACGAGCTTCCTGCAGAATTCCCCCTGCGAGATGGATAGGGAGACCCTCCGGTGAGCCGCGTCCTGGGCATCGGGCTGGCCGCTTTGCTGGCGATCGGCGTGCTGGCCGCGATCGTGATCTCGTACACCCAGACGCACGGCTCGCCAGGCTCGAAGGTGGTCGCCGTCCACGGGGTGATCGGCTCGGAGAAACAGCCATTCTTTCAGGACTCGGCGGTGATCGCTGAGTTCCGTGCCCAGGGCTACGACGTGCAGGTAGACACCGCCGGCTCGCGCCAGATCGCAACCACGGTGGACCTGTCGAAGTACGACTTTGCCTTCCCGGCGGGCGAGCCGGCCGCGGTGAAGATCCAGAAGGACCACCACGCGAAGGCGACCTACATCCCCTTCTACACGCCGATGGCGATCGCCACCTTCACCACCATCGTCGACCTTCTCAAGACTGCCGGCGTCGTGACAACGAGCAACGGCGTGCAGATGCTCGACATGAGGGGCTTTCTGGCCCTCGTTGCCCAGAACAAGCGCTGGACAGACATCCCGAACAACTCCACGTACCCGGCGGGCAAGAGCATCGTCATCACCTCTACGGATCCGACCACCTCCAACTCGGCCGCCATGTACCTGTCCATAGCTTCATACGTCGCCAACGGCAACAACGTGGTGCAGGACCAGAGCCAGGCCAGCCGGGTGCTGCCGGCAGTATCGCCACTCTTCACGCGCCAGGGCTTCACGCTGTCGTCGACCGAGGCTCCATTCGAGGATTACCTGTCGATCGGCATCGGCAAGGACCCGATGGTGATGATCTATGAGGCGCAGTACGTCGCGCGCGAGGCGGCCAAGGACGGATCGATCAAGAGCGACAAGGCTCTGCTGTACCCGAGCCCGACGGTCTTCTCCAAGCACACATTGGTGCCCCTCACCAACAACGGTGACGCGGTGGGCAGGCTGCTGCGCGACGACGCCAAGCTGCAGAGCCTGGCTGTGAAATACGGGTTCCGAACCAGTGATTCGGCGGCGTTCAACAAATACCTGACCGACCGGGGCGTCACGCCTCCGCCCCCGCCCGTCAACGTCATCGACCCGCCGACCTACGACAACCTAGAGGCGCTGATCAACGGCATCGCGGCTTTGCAGAGCCAGGTGAAAGCAGGAGGCTAGAGCTCAATGACGGACACGTCTTCCGACAGCACGGCGCTCGCGCTGGTCCCGCCGGCGGCGGTCGCCACCGTGACCGACGACCAGGCCGCGACCCAGGCGCAGAACATCGATCCGGCTGCGAAGAAGCAGATCGACGCGACCGTCGCTCAGTACGTGAACACGCTGATGAGCGCGGACCCGCACTCACCCGCGTTCGATCAGCAGCTCAACGCGGTGCACACGCTCGGTGACGCCGACATCAGGGCTTCGGCGGCCGTCTCCAACAACCTGCTGAACCGGCCGGCGGCTGCGATGTCTTCAGGACCCTTCGACTCGAAGTCGCAGATCTCCACCAGCCTGGTCAAGCTGCGCCGCACGGTCGAGGACCTCGACCCGACGCAGCAGGGGCTGTTCGGCAAGAGGCACCTGTGGGGCACGCTGCCTTTTGGCAACACGCTGCGCGACTACTTCCACAAGTACGAGTCCTCGCAGAAGAACCTTGACGCGATCATCCAGGCGCTTTACTCAGGTCAGGACGAGCTGCGCAAGGACGACGCCTCGCTGGACCAGGAAAAGGCCAACGTCTGGTCGATCAAGGGACGGCTGGAGCAGTACATCTACATGGCGACCGCGCTCGACCAGCAGGTCAGCGCGAAGATCGCCTCGGTTCAGTCGAGCGACCCAGACCGTGCGAAGGAGCTGCAGGAGGATGTGCTCTTCTACGTCCGACAGAAGCGCCAGGACTTGCTGACCCAGCTCGCGGTCAACACGCAGGGCTACCTGGCCATGGACCTGGTCGAGAAAAACAACCAGGAGCTGATCAAGGGAGTCGATCGCGCGACGACCACCACCGTCTCCGCGCTGCGGACGGCGATCATCGTGGCCCAGGCGCTGGCCAACCAGAAGCTGGTCCTGAACCAGATCAACGCGCTCAACACGACCACCAGCAACCTCATCGAGTCGACCTCGGAGATGCTGAAGCAGCAGTCGGGCCAGGTCTACCAGCAGGCGGCCGATTCGACCATCCAGCTGGAGAAGCTGCAAACGGCGTTCAACAACATCTACTCATCGATCGACGCCATCGACACCTACAAGGTGCAGGCCCTCGACAGCATGCAGAAGACGGTCGACGCGCTGTCGGCCGAGATCGACAAGGCGCAGGGCTACCTGGAGCGCGCCCACGCCGGACCATCCGCGGGCGAGCAGATGGCCAACACCCTGACGGTACCTGCAGCCAAGAGCTGAGATGAATCGAGGCCCGCTCGGGTTCGCCCTGGCCCTGCTCCTGCTGGTCGCGGCGTGCTCGGGCGGCTCCTCGTCCGTCGACACCTCGCACACCCTCACGGTGCTCGCGGGTTCGGAGCTGAAAGACCTGGTGCCATTGCTCCCGGACATCCAGAGGGGCACCGGTTACCAGCTGTCCCTCAAATACACCGGGTCACTCGACGGCGCGCAGGCCATCAGCGACGGCTCGGACCACAGCGACATGGCCTGGTTTTCCAGCGGCAACTACCTGACCCTGCTGCAGGGCAGGAGCGGGAAGATCACTGCTCAGCAG
>DATEGL010000250.1:0-4471 GCA_035280145.1 Candidatus Dormiibacterota bacterium
CTGGGCTGTGTGGTCGGACGTCAACCACTGGCCGGAATGGAATCCGGACATGAACGAATCGCGAATCGACGGCACGCTCAAGCTCGGCGCGACCGGGATGATCAACACGAAATCAGGCGGCAGGCACGACGTCGTGGTGACCCACTACGAGGAGGGAAGGTCGTTCGAGCTCGAGAGCACAGCGCTGCCCGGCACCAAGCTGGCGATCCGCGCAACCATCGCGCCGAACGGCAGCGGCAGCCGCATCACGCAGGGGTTCGAGCCGCGAGGGCTCCTCGCGCCGCTGATGGGCCCGATGATGAGCGGGCAGATCCTCAAGACGTTCAACGCTGTGCTCGGCGGACTGAAAAAGAGAGTCGAGTCCTAGGCCCGCTTCACAGCGCTGAAGACGATTCCTCGCGTGTCGTAGTACTTCGCGTCCGACTCATGCGCCGAGCCGCTGAACACATCGACCATGCAGCCTACGCGAGTGTTCTCGAATCCCGCTGCCTTGACCACCTTGATGTACTCCTCGACGAGGAGTGCACCCGCGATTCAACCGGTCCATAGGTCGATGTCGGCGACCGCGTCGTCTGGCAGAGGTTTCTGCACGACGACGTCGGCAATCTGGATCCGTCCTCCCGGCTTCAGCACGCGATAGATCTCGCGATAGACGGCGAGCTTGTCCGGGACCAGATTGATCACGCCATTGGAAATGGCGACGTCGATGCTCGAGTCCTCGACTGGCAGCTGTTCCGCCAGTCCGTCCCTGAACTCCACGTTGTCGAGGCCCACGAGGGTCACGTTGGCGTTGGCCTTGGCGCGCATCTCAGGAGTCATGTCCACTCCGATGACGTGACCCCGGGGGCCGATCATCTTCGCGGCCAGGATCGAGTCGAAGCCTGCCCCTGAGCCGACGTCGAGCACGTGCTCGTCTGGCTTGAGATCGCCCATCGAGAAAGGGTTGTTGACTCCGGCGAACGATTCCACGACAGCGTCGGGGAGCGCGTCGACATCCTCCATGGGGTAGTCCAGCATCCTGGCCAGCGGGCGACCAACATGGAAGTGAAAGCCTTTGACCGGCTCGTTGGCGACGTCGCTGTACTTGAGCTTGATCTCGGCGCGCAGCCGGTCGACATCGACCGGAGCGACGAAAGCTTCAGCCATCTGACTACCCGACGCGATTATGGACGCGTTCGATCGCGGCCGCCACTTCCTCCGGGGCGTCTTCCTGGATGTAGTGGTTGGCGTTGTCCAGCCTGGTCAGGTTGGCCTGAGGGAAGTCACGCTGCCATCGAGCGATGACGGCAGGGCTGCCAAAGGCCGGGTCCTTCATCGCCCACACCAGCTCCATCGGCTTGGAAGCAAAGGCTTTTGGCGCCTCGTTCGCGAGACGCTCGAGCATCGGCCGGGCGCGCCGGATCTGGCGCGGGAACTCGGCTACGCCGCGGCGCATGTCCGGCCTGGGCTGCGCGTCCTGATAGGTCTTGAAGACCAGCGGATCCATCGGCTTCGAGACAGAGCGCGGCACGATGAAGTTGACGAACATGTTGCGGTTGAGGATCAGCCACTGCAGCGGCGGGCTGGACATGACCACGCTGAAGGTCACGAGCGATCCCTGCGCCGGCCAGTACCAGGTGTTGGCGAAAACCAGCCCCGCGACGCGGTTGGCGCGCTCCACGGCAACGGTCATCCCGATCGGACCGCCCCAATCCTGCCCGACCACTATGAATTGATCGAGGCCGAGGCTGTCGACCAGCTTGCCGATGACCTGCGCGTGCTCCGCCGACGTGTACCCGTAGCCGGCCGGACGTTCCGAGAGCCCGAAGCCCGGATAGTCCACCGCGATGCAGCGGAACCTGTCGCTCAGCTGCTTGATCACGTTGCGGTAGAGGAAGCTCCACGTCGGGTTGCCGTGGAACATGACCACCGCCGGCCCGGAGCCTACGTCGACGTAGTGGACCCTGGGCCCGGCGCCGTCGAACCACCTGGAGTCAAAGGGATAGAGCGTCTTGTCCGGGACGAAGTCAATCTGCACGCGCCAAAGATATCGCCGTCACATGGGCAGGGTCTCGAACACGTTGATCTGCCTGCCGTGCTGCAGCAGCGGACACTTCTGCGCCAGCTCGACCGCCGCATCCAGAGACTCCGCCTGGACGGCGCAGTAACCAGTCGCGTTGGGCCCGATGCCACCGTCGTCGACACCGCCATCCGAGACCGCCCGCACGCCGGTGAAAGGCGCTCCCGTATCCACCAGCGCAGGTCCGAGTAACCCGTACCAGGCGGCCATCATCTCCATGCCGCCTCGGCGCTGAGCCTCGTCCTCCGCCGGTGGTCCGTAGATCACGAGCATGTACCGGTTCATCACTAATCCACCTCCTGAGGCCAGATCAACCTCCTGAGTCAAAGACGCGAGGCGCTGACAGGCTTGCATCCTGTCAGGCCGCGGCGTCCCATATCAAGTGGTGTCGACGACCGAGGGCGATCGCGAGCTGCTGGAGGCTTTGCGTCGCGGCGAGGCGCGCTCTCTGGCGGCGCTCTATCAACGTTACGGCGGAAAGATGCTGGGCTTCGCGCGCCGCTTCGTCGCCGACCAGGACGCCGCGGAAGACGTGGTGATCGACCTCTTCCGGCGATGGCTCGAGCGCCCGCCTCGCGTTCAAGACGCAGAGCGGCTTAGCGCGTTTCTGGCGACGAGCGTTTACCACGCCGCGGTCGATTGGGTGCGCCGGGATCGGGCCGAGCGGGGCCAGACACCACGTTTGCAGACCGATCCAGACAGCCCAGGACTTAATTCCGTGGTCGCCGTCGGTCAAGACGTTCCACGGGAGGTCTTGCAGAGCCGGCTGGCCAGGGCCATGGCCCAGCTCTCGAATCAGGACCGCACCCTTCTCGAAACTCATTACGGACACGCGCTGACGACAGAGGAGTGCATGACCCTGCTCCAGGTAAGCCGGGCCGCGTTTCACCAGCGCCTGCATAGGGCGCGGGAACGCCTGGCGCGGCTCCTGGCGGAGGAGGAGCGCCGTGATTGACCGGCTGGACGCCTTGATCCGCTCCGTGGGGCTGCCGGTGCGCCCGGAAACGCTCGCGGCCGCCTGGTCGCTGTCCGAAGAAGAACCGGGATCGCGGCGGCTGACGATCCTGGTCACGCTGCGCGCAAGGCCGGGTATGGACGAGGAGCTGAAGCGTGCCACCGTCGAATTCGTCGAAGCCACTCGCCGGCTCGAAGGGGCGATCGGCTCCACCTGGCACCGCTCGGCGGGCGACCCGTTGACTTTCGTGCTTGTCGAGCGGTTTGCCCATCGCGGAGCGTTTGAGCGGCACATGGCCGCCGACTACTTCAGGCGGTTCCAGGTCGTCCAGGCGCCGCTCCTGGCCGCGCCGGCGGAAGCGATCTTCCTCGAGCGCCCTGGCGCGTAAATCGGCGTTCACAACGTCGGGGCCGGGCGGAGAATGTCGCTGTCATGAAATTGCAGCGTCTCGCCGGCTACGGTCCCACCGCCGCCTTCGTCAGCGCGGGTTCGCTCCTGGTGTTCTTCGTCCTCGGCTCGATGGCCCCGGTCCTCGTCAAGGTCTTCCCGTACGTGCTCCTGGCGATCGTCTTCGTTCTCGCGCTCTGGCTCTGGGTGGCCGCGCTCGCGGTCGTGGTGTTCGACCTCGAGTGGATCGAGCACCCCGCGACCAGCACCCGCTGGTTCCTGGTCGGGCGTTGGGCAACCTTGCTCGCGATGGTGATGCCCATCGTTCTGGGCCTGTTTGCCTTGACAAACGCCGGAGTTGCTGAGTTGGCGCCGACCTACTTCCTGCTCTACGGGAGCGTGGGCCTCAGCCTCCTGATTCACAACCTTGATGCGCGGCGAGCTGGCATTCTTCGCGGCGCGCTGCCCTGGATAGGCACGGCCACGGCCGTCTTCTATCTCCTCGCCGCCATCGGCTACGCGATCTTCGCCTTCGGGGGGCCGTTCGCAATCGGTTGGAACTCGCTGCAGCCGGCGGTGCTCCTCTACCTCGTCTGGGCGATCTGGCTGGGGGTTCACCTACTGCGGTCGAAAGCGCCGGCACCGGCGGCGCCTGCGGCGTCAGCCGCGCACTAGACGCAGGTACAGGGTGGCGGCGGCTGCGCCAAGCAGCAGCACCGCCACCCCGATCTCGAGCAGCGTCGTCGAGAACAGCGCGACCACGGCGACCAGGCCGGCGATCGCCAGCACCATGCCTCCCGGTAGTGGCCACCTGACGGCCAGGACTGCGCCTGCGACTCCAACCAGTCCGTCGACCGCCAGGACTTCGACTGACATGCTCGTGCCGCCGATCGCGAGGCCCAGGAACGCTATGACGAGCTGGCCAACTCCGCCGAGGATCCCCAGGACGACTGCCGCGTAGCGCGTGGCTGCGCCCTAGGCGGCGGGTGGGACAGGCGCCGGAGGCGCCGCCGGCTGCTTTTCGAACCAGGCCGTGACTGCGGCCATGGCTGCGTTCTGATACGGAACCG
>DATEGL010000251.1:0-7474 GCA_035280145.1 Candidatus Dormiibacterota bacterium
AACTCGCTGGCGTCAGCTGCGGGCGATGCTCAACGCCTTCCGGCAGTGGGGCAAGGGTGTGCGCCCCGTGATCGCGATCGTCGACTGGGAGGGTCTGCCGACCGCGCCCGAGTTCGAGATGTTCAAGGACTTCTTCGAAGCTCACGGAACGAAGACTGTGATCTGCGACCCACGCTCTCTGGAGCTGCGACGCGGCCGGCTGTACGCCAACGGCTCGGCAGTCAACCTCGTGTACAGGCGCGTTCTGACGAGCGAGCTGCTTGCCCGCGGGGATGACACGAGGGTCCTCCGCGATGCCTACGTGGCTGGGAAGATTTGCGTCGTTAACAGCTTCCGGGCCAAGCTGCTGCACAAGAAGATGAGCCTGGCGCTGCTGTCCGACCCGCGGTACGCGCGCCTTTACACGTCGGCGCAGCGGACGGCGATCCGGCGCCACGTCCCGTGGACCCGGCGCGTGCGTGCCGAACTGGCGGAGGACATCGCTCGCCGGCGCGAGAAGCTCGTCCTGAAACCCAACGACGAGTACGGAGGAAAGGGTGTCGTCCTGGGCTGGACGGTCGCCCAGCAGGATTGGGAGGCGGCCATCGCCACCGCCCTCAGCCAGAGCTACGTCGTCCAGGAGGCGGTTGATGTCCCCCGAGTGCCTTTTCCGATTGCCCTCGACGGCCTCCAGTACATCGACCTGGCGGTCGACCTCGATCCCTACCTCTTCGATGGTCGGGCCGGAGGCTTCATGACCCGGGTATCGGCCGCGGCCCTGCTCAATGTGACCGCCGGAGCGGGCAGCGTCGTGCCAACATTCGTCGTCGAGGGTCCGGCATGAAGCGCAGCGGCTTTCTCACGATCGGGGTCGAGGAGGAGTACCAGATCATCGATGAATCTGGCGGTCTCCATGCGCACATCGACACGCTGCTGGCCGAGGCGGCGCCGAAGCTGGGCGACAAGGTCAAGCGCGAGATGATGCAGTCGGTGGTCGAGGTCGGCACCACCATCTGCGAGAACTGCGACGAGGCACGCCAGCAGCTGGCCGACATGCGTGGCACGCTCGCCGAGCTGCTCAAGGCGGATGGCCTGCGCCTCGCCTGCGCCGGCACGCATCCGTTCTCGCGCTGGCAAGAACAGAAGATCACCGATTACGACCGCTACAAGATGCTCGAGGAGGAGCTGCAGGACGTCGTCCGCTCGCTGGTCATCTTCGGGCTTCACGTACACGTCGCCATTCCCGATGCCGAGCGGCGGATCGAGATCCTCAACGAGGCGCGCTACTTCCTACCGCACCTCCTGGCGCTCAGCACCTCGAGCCCGTTCTGGATGGGACGCAACACGGGCCTGAAGTCGTACCGGAGCGTGATCTGGTCGAACTTTCCGCGGACAGGAATCCCGCCCGAGCTCAACTCCTACGACGAATATCAGAACTACGTAGAGCTGCTGGTCAAGACTGGCTCCATCGACAACGGCAAGAAGATCTGGTGGGACCTTCGCGCCCACCCGAACTTCCCGACGCTCGAGTTCCGCGTCTGCGACATGCCGACGCGGCTGGAGGAGACGATCTGCCTGGCCGCGTTGATGCAGGCGATCTGCGCCAAGCTGCTCAAGCTGCGCGAGAGAAACCTGGGATTCCGCAAGTACATGCCGGCCCTGATCGCCGAGAACAAGTGGCGGGCGATCCGATACGGCATCGACGGGAACCTGATCGATTTCGGCAAGCAGGCCGAGGTCCCCATGCGCGACCTTGCTGTCGAGCTGATGGATTTCGTCGACGACGTCGTGGACGACCTGGGCTCGCGCCGGGCGGTCGAGTACGTGAACACGATCCTCACGGACGGGACGAGCGCCGACCGGCAGCTTCGCGTCTTCAAGCACAGCGGTGACACGCGCGCCGTGGTCGAGATGCTTGCCGCCGAGACGGTCGGAGCCCCGGCTGGACTGCGTGAAAAGACCGGCTGAGCTGATTTAGTCTTCGAGCTCCGCGCGGCGTAACCGGTACCCTCAGCCCCAGCATTCTCCAGGAGGAAAGGCTGTGGTCGAGAAGGTCATCGTGGCGGACAAGTTCGCGCTTTTCGACGACTACTGGTCGCCGAAGATCGTCGGTGAGCTCAACGACTTCTATGTCAAAGCCGTCAAGGTGAAGGGCGAGTTCGTCTGGCATGACCACAAGGCGGAGGACGAGCTGTTCTACGTGCTCAAAGGCCGGCTGCAGATCAAGCTGCGCGACGGAGACGTGACGCTCGAACCGGGCGAGTTCGCAGTCATCCCGCGGGGGGTCGAGCACATGCCGGTCGCCGAAGAGGAGACGCATATCCTGCTGCTCGAGCCGAAGACCACCGTCAACACAGGCGACGCGACCACCGATCGTCGCGTCGACGTCCTGGAGCGGATCTAGCGATTCAAGCCTGGCTCTTGCACCACTCGTAAAGCGCGTCGTACATCGGCATCTGGGCCTCGAGCTTTTCGCGGTCCCGATCGCCGTACAGGCGGCGAAATCCCAAGGCGATCGCCTTCAGGCCGGCCGCTTCGGGAGTCCTCGCGAGGTCGGCTTCGACGTCCGCTCCGTGGACGATGCTTGCCAGAAGCGCAAGGCCCGGTTGGTTCAGGTGGTACTTGAGGACGATCGACTCGAACGAACAGCGGCCGTCGACGTGTCCCAGCTCGGCGCCCGCGACGTCGAAGGGCACGGCGTCGCGCTCGCTCGCAACCTGCGCGACCTCGGCCGGATCGACGTACAGAAACTCGGCGTCCTTGTCGACGAATCGCCTGATCAGCCACGGACAGGCGATGCGGTCGACCGCAGCGTTTTTTCTTGTCACGAATCGCATCGGTTCACGCCTCCTTGCGTCTTCGCGCCTGGCGGATGGCGCGTTCCGCACCGGCGCGCGCTGCTGACATGAAATGGTCCTTTTCGATGGCACGCGTCAGGCCTCTTTGCAGAGCTCCGAGCTCCCTTTCGAAGCTCGGGCGCTCGATTGATTCGCGCGCCAGCCTGTCGGCGGCCTCGCGCAGCTGCCGGTACGCCTGGCCCGCATCGGCTCGCATGCGGCGCCGGATGCCTTCCTCGTCCTGCTCGCGGAGCTCCGTGACCGGCAGCACGTACGCGTCACCACCTCGCTGGACGATCTCCTCGGCGATCCATTCGAGCTGCTCCAGCAGATGCTCGCTGTAGGGAACGACCGCCGCGCCCGGGGTCAGGGTCACCGCGCCGAGCTTCTGCAGGCTGCGCCAGGCTGCGACTCTGGGCGTGCTGCTTGCCGTCGCGGGCAATCGCCAGGTCAGGACGAGCCACCTGGGTTCGCTCATGCCACGGCCCCGGTGACGGCGCCAACTCGAAGCTGGGGCGCGAGCGCGCGGTCGACCGCGCGGGTGCCGCTCGCGGCGGCGATGCATCCGCACGCGCAGAGAAGCGGAAGGGCGAGCGGGAAGATGCCGAGCGCCAGGCTGCCGAGTGAGGGTCCGAGCAGGAACCCGCCCTGCCAGGCCAGGCCCATCGCACCCAGGTGCCTGCCTCGCAGTGATTCCGGCGCAAGCGCGGTGGCGGTCGGCAGCATGATCGAGCTGTACAGGCATTCTCCGACGGCGTAAGCGACAGCAGCCGCACCGATCACGAATGCCGCCGCACCGGCGCTGAGCCATGCGCCTGCGCCGGCGCAGACCAGCCAGCTGCACATCCATATGAGCGCGCCGATTCGCAGCACCTTCATCCGGTTGAGAGAACGAGTCGCGCGCGTGAGTGGGAGCTGGACCAGGGCGATCGTCAGGGTGTTCGCAGCGTAGATGGTGCCGATCGCCAGCTCGGCGACGTGCGCCTGGCCCTTGGCGAAGGCGGGCAGAAGCACGAGCATCGGTGCGATGCCGGCCGCGACCAGCGCGACGTTCACAGCCACAAGTCGCACGAAGGCGCGGTCCCGGATCACATCAGCGTAGCCGCCACTCGAGGGCGCCTTCGCCGCTGCACGACCTCGCGGAAGCGTCATGACAAGGCCGGCGAAAACCAGGAAGGTGAGTGCGTCGAGCTGGAGCAGGCGCACGTATCCGGGCAGCCCGGCGGACGCCACCACCCCACCGATCGTGCCGCCCAGACCCAGGCCCACGACGGATGTGACACGGTTCTGGGCGAAAGCCGCCTGGCGTATCTCGGGCGGCACCAGGAACGCAAGCAGGCTCTGGGCGCTCGGACCGTACGCCCCGGTCCCGACGCCGACGAGCAGGCCGACCGCGAAGGCTTGCGCCGGCGCCGTCACCTGCGTATACGCGAGGTACGCGCCGGCGTTGAGGGCCATCGCCACAACCAGCACGTTGCGGGGGCCGACGCGGTCAGCGAGCCAGCCGGCGATCAGGCCGGACGTCACGGCGGTGATGCCGCCCAACGCCACCGCCGCGCCGGCAAGGGCGACCGGGATGCCGCGACCGAAATGCAGGTAGATCACGAGGAACGGCGCGACCATGCCGTTGCCGAGGAAGTTGATCAGCACGCCGGCTTGGAGAAGCCACGCCCGAGGTGGAAGTCCGGGATCGAAAGACTTGACCAAGGCCGGCATTGAGGTGCAACATACATTACATGCAACATATGTTGCAAGCGACTGGGGCGTTGTCTAGCATCAAACCGATGCACTTCATCACCCGCGAGCACATCCACGTGGATCGGATTGCCACCGCATGGGCGATCCGGCGCTTCGTGGATCCAAACGCCACCTTCGAATTCATCCCGCGCACCCGCGACCCGAGGCGACTTGAGGGCATGGCGTTCGACATCCGAGGCGCCGAGCTCGGTCATCGGGATGGTCGATGCACGTTCGAGAGCCTGCTCGAGAAGTACGAGCTGCGCGACCCTGCACTGCGCCGGATGGCGGCGATCGTCCGTGGTGCCGACCTCCCGCACGAGGAAGGCGCGCCGCCAGAGGCGGCCGGAGTGCTTGCCGTCTTCGACGGGATCAGAGACTCCGGCGTCACCGACCACGAACGGCTCGCCCGCGGCGCCGCCGTGTGCGAGGCGCTCTACGCCTACTGCCGCTCCAGCGCGTAAGTCACTGCAGCATCCATCGTCATCGCCTGGCCTTCTGCCCAGGCCTTCAGCTCTTCGGCATTCGAAGCGTCGGCCGCGGGCCGGCCTTCGACGAGATTGATCAGTCCGCCGAGCTGCGTTCCGGTCGAAGCCTGAAGACCCGCGGCGGCGCCCGCCAGGCGGATCGCCCGCAAGCGATCGCCTTCGATTCTGGCGATGGCCGCCCAATCGTCGAGGACGATGGCCACGCCGGAGACGTCACCCGCCTGGTTGAACAACCGGAGAGCTTCGTCTACCAATGGCCGAGCCTGATCAGCCTTGCTGGTATTGATCGGGATCAGCGCTCGCGTGTGCAGAGCCCACCCCAGGCTGAACTGGTCGCCCAGCTTCCGGTTCAAGGCGATCGCCTCGTCCAGGGGCGGAGCAGCCGCCTCGTAATCATTCAAAAAGTGGTAGGTGTTGCCGAGGCCCCAGAGGCTCCGCGCGACTCCCGACTCGTCGCCCAGCTGGCGGAACAGGGGCAAGGCTTCCTCGAACAGACGCATGCTCTTGGCCAGGTCCTTCCTCTGGACCGTGAGCGGAAAGGCATCGTTGTAGATCGCGTTCGCGAGCCGGCGCGTGTCGCCAATCTTCCGGGTCAAGGCGAGGCACTCGTCGTACCAGGCCTGTGCCGTGTCCATGTCGGCCTGCCAGTACGCGATCCCACCCGCCGCCTCGAGGGCGTTGCGCAACGCGTCGGGATGGTCTTCGACGCCAGGTAACGCAAGCACGGCCTCGACCCTGGCTCGACCTTCACGCAGGTGGCCGCGCATCTGCCAGAAGCGCCAAAGGGCTGCGCAGAGGCGCAGTGCGACCTCGGTGCGCTGCTGCGAGATGCACCAGTCGAGGGCGCTTCGGAAGTTGTCCTGGTCTCGCTGCAGTCGGTCGAGCAGCGCTTTTCGCTCATCTCCGAAGAGGCGGCCCTCGGTCGCTTCGGCCAGGCTGGCAAAAGTGCTCGCATGCCGGTCCCGGATCGATGCCGCCTCGCCGCTTTCCTCGAGCCGCTCGATGGCGAACTCCCGGATCGTCTGAAGCATCAACAGACGGGGCTCGTCGAAATCGGGCATGCGCCGCAAGAGGCTCTGGTCCGCCAGCTCTTCCAGGCAGGTCAGGACATCCGTTCCGAGCTCTTCAGCTGGGCCACAGACGGCTTCCGCCTCCGCGAGGTCGGCTCCGCGGGCGAATACCGAGAATCGCGCCAGCAGTCGCTTACCGGGCGGATCCAGGAGGTCGTAGCTCCAGGCAATTGCCTCATGCAATGTCTGCTGCCGCCCCGGGAGGTCGCGCGACCCAGAGCCAAGCGCGGAAAGGCTCTTCTCGAGCCGCTGGTACAGGGCCTGCGGCGAGAAGAGCTTGATTCTCGCGGCCGCCAGCTCGATGGCGAGCGGCAGGCCATCCACCCGCTCGGCTATGCCGGCAATGGCAGGGGCGTTTTCGTTGGTCGCGTGGAAGTCGGGCTTGGCAGCGACTGCACGCTCGATGAACAGCGCAACCGCCTCGTACTGCGACAGCGCCTCGAGGGATGGATGTGACCTGGCGTCGGGCACCTGAAGGGGCTCGACCGGAAACTCCTGCTCACCGTAGGCGCGCAGCGCCGCGCGACTGCTGACGACGACCTTCAGACCAGGGCACCTCTTGAGCAGCTGGGACGGAAATCCCGCGGCCGCCGGCAGGAGCTGCTCGAAGTTGTCCATCACCAGCAGCACTTTCTTGCTCCCCAGGTAGTCGGTCAGTGCGTCGACCGGCATGCGGTTGCCCGCAGTGGAGATGCCGAGGGATTGGTTGACAACCGACGGGATGAGGTCCGGGTCGCGTACCGCTGAAAGGGCCACGAAGTACACGCCGTCGGGAAACTGGTCGAAGGTCTCCGCAGCGACCTGCAGGCTCAGCCTCGTCTTGCCGATGCCACCGGGACCGGTCAGGGTCAGCAGTCGAGACCGCTCGAGCAAAGCCTTCCCACGCGCCACGAGGTCGGCGCGGCCGACGAAGCTGGTGAGCTGAGTGGGCAGATTGTTGGGGGTTCTGTCCAGCGTGCGGAGGGCTGGAAACGTGTCGGGAGCGCCTTCCGCGATCAGCTGGAACAGGCGCTCAGGTCTGGCCAGGTCTCTCAACCGGTGGGTGCCGACGTCGCGAATGGTCAGGCCCGTGGGCAGGCTGTTGGCGACGATCGCCTGGGTGGTTTCCGACAGCAGGACCTGGCCCCCGTAGGCGGCCGACATGATGCGCGCGGCGTGGTGCACGTCGAGGCCGATGTACTCATCGCCCATGAGCGGAGCTTCGCCACTGTGGAGACCAACACGGACTCGGAGTGCGTGACCGTCCGGCCAGGGATATCGGGCAAAGGATCGCTGCGCGGTTGCGGCCGCCTGACACGCGTCGACCGCGCTGGCGAACACGCAGAAGAAGGAGTCGCCTTCAGTCCGCAGCTCTCGGCCCTCG
>DATEGL010000252.1:0-6175 GCA_035280145.1 Candidatus Dormiibacterota bacterium
CGCAGGCCGCACCGCCTCCGCCGCCACCACCACCGCCGCCGCCAGCGCCGCCGCCGTGGCAGATGCCGGCGCCCGACAGGGTCGACGTGGCCGCGACCATGGTCGCGCCGCCACCCGCAATGGACAACGAGCCAACCACGCTGATGCCCGCGTGGCAGCCGCCACCTGCGGCTCCCATTCCAATCCCCGCGCCACCCTCAGTACCCGAAACGATGGCAATGCCGTCAGCCGCGCCGGCCGGCCCTTCGACGGGGGCGCAGGCCGAGCTGACGATCGAGTCAGGGCCAGATGCGGGCCACACCCATCGCGCCACCGACCAGGCGCTTCGTCTCGGCCGGTCCCCGGACAACGACGTCATCCTTCGCGACCCAGCGACCAGCGGTCACCACGCCCGGCTCGAGCGGCGCGGCGATCAGTTCTGGGTCGTCGACCTTGGCAGCACGAACGGCACGTTCGTCAACGGCGAGTCGATCCAGGAGAAGCAGCTGAACCATGGCGATCGGGTCACGCTCGGCCAGAACTCGGTCCACTTCTCCGTCATTGGAGCGTAATTCGGGTCCGGTCCGTTAGGTAGGACGATGCGACTGCGTATCGCGTGGGCCACCGACCCGGGTCTCGAGCGAGACGAAAACGAAGATTCGGTCATGGTCTGGCGGAACAAGGCCGGCCTCGACACGCTGATAGTGGTCTGCGATGGAATGGGTGGCCATGCCGCAGGTCAGCAGGCCAGCTCGCTGGCGGTCCACACCGTGACCAAGGTGCTCGCCGAGGACGGCGAGGAGGGACCAGACGTCGAGCGTCTCAAGCGTGCGTGCAAGAAGGCGAACATCGAAGTGTTCAAGGCCTCGCACGACAACCCCGACTGGTTGGGCATGGGCTGCACGATGGTCATCGCGGCGATCCGCTCCGGCGAGTGCGCTCTCCTCAACGTCGGAGACAGTCCCGCCTATCTGTTTCGCAGCGGTTTCGCCAAGCTCATCTCGCAGGATCACTCGTGGCCGGCAGAGCAGGTTCGCCTCGGCCTTATCAAGCCCGAAGAGGCGGCCAACCATCCTCAGAAGCACAAATTGACTCGCGCTGTCGGCGTGTGGGACTCGGTGCAGCCTTACACGGACCGGATGAAGCTCGAGGAAGGTGATGCGGTGGTGCTCTGCAGCGACGGCGTGGAGACTGCGGGCGTCAGCGTCGAGGAGATGGGACGGCTGCTGCTGCGGGATGGAAACCTCGATCGCGGCGCGGAGCGCGTGATCGAACGGTGCCGCGAGCTGGGCGCCCCAGACAACGTGACGCTTGCAGTCGCGAGGGTCGAGGTCGATGTAACGAAGACCGCAGTCCTGCCGAAGCTGAAAGGGTAGTCAGTAGGCGCGCGCGAGCGTTTCGGCCAGGTGCTCGACCTTCATCGATGAGCCTCGCGCGCGCAAGCCAGACTGCAGCTGCATCTGGCATCCCGGGTTCGCCACTGCGAGCACGTCGGCCCCAGTAGCGATGACGTCATCGAGCTTCTCCTGGAGGATGCGGTTCGACATCTGCGGCTCGAGCGTGCTGTAGAGACCGGCCCCGCCGCAGCAGATTTCCGGATGCCGCATCTCGACGAGCTGCACTTCGGGCAGAGACCGGATGAGGTCGCGCGGTTGCTTCTTGATCTTCTGCGCGTGGGCGAGGTGGCACGCGTCCTGATACGTGACCCGGATTTTGACGGCACGCTCCGGCTTGGGCACGCCGATCTCGGCCAACCACTCGCTGAGGTCTTTGACGCGGCCCTTCATCTCCGGATAGAAGTCCTTGAGGTGGGCGCCGCAGCCGGCCGAGTCGACCACGAGCGCATCGAATTTTTCGGCCGCGTAGACGCGCATGTTCGACGCGCGCAATCGTTCGGCGCCTTCGAGGTCGCCGTTGTGCGCGAACAGGGCGCCGCAGCATCGTTCTTCCGGCGGAAACCAGACGTCGCAGCCTGCGAGCTGCAGGAGCATGACCGCCGCGGCGTGTGACTGCGGATACAGGATCGGCATCACGCATCCGACCAGGAACGCGACCCTGTACCTCGCGGTGCCGCCGGCCTTCGCGACGTTGCCCGGCGGGCGGCGAAACGCCGGCTGCAGCGGCGGCAACATCCGCCCGGATCTGGCGATAGTGGTCAGGCCGGCTTTCTGCGCCAATCGGGTGGCCGCGCCGGCGGCTTGCAGGCGTCGCGGATGCCCGACCAGCTGACGCAGCGCGGCCCGGCTTGCAAAACGTTTGAACGAAGGACGCCGAGCGTCTTCGACATCAGCACGACCTGCTTCGATGATGCGGCCATACGGCACCCCTGACGGACACACACCTTCACACGTGCGGCAGCCAAGGCACAGATCGATGTGCCTGACCTGCGCCTGGTCGAACTGAAGCGTGCCTCGCTTCCATTCGGTCATCAAATAGATGCGGCCGCGAGGAGATTCAGTCTCGAGCCCGGTGATCCGGAACGTGGGGCAAGCATCGAGGCAGAGGCCGCAGTGGACGCAGGTGGCGAGGTCATCGTCGGAAAGGCGCGAGAAAGGTGTGCTCACACCACGAACCGACCTGGATTCAGAACGTGCCCTGGATCAAAGGCATCCTTCAATCGCTTCTGTATTTCGAGCGTCGCCGGTGGCGTTCCCCATGCGTCGATGCCGGCCGCCGTGAGCGTTACAAGCGACCCGCCGGCCGCCTCGGCTTGCCGGCGGACAGCCTCGGCCGATGAGGCATCGGGCGGCGTCCAGTAGGCGATGCCCGCCCCAGGCGATGCCCACCAACCGGTAAGGCCGTCCACCACCGACCGCAGCTTTTCGCGGGGCGTGACGATGCGGACCTGGCGCATCTGAGTTGAGTGCTGAGCCCAGAATCCCGAATCGGTTGCGCTCCAACCCAGCTCGTCGGTCACAAGCGAGACGGCTGCGGGACTGCCAAGGAACCTGGCCACAACCCGACCTTCAGCGAAAAGCTCAAGGGCGGACGGCGGGAGGGGAAGAGATAGCGCCTTCTCCACGTCGTCCCATCCGCCGTCGCTCGACACCGTGACGTCGTGCAGGGGCTTGGGGAAGACCTTGAAAGATGCGGCCACGATCACGCCGAGCGAGCCGAGAGCGCCGTAATGCAGCTTCATCATGTCGTAGCCGCTGACGTTCTTGACCACGCGCCCGCCGCCGGCGGCGAGCTTGCCGTCGGGCAGCGCGACTCGAATCCCGATGAGAAAGTCGCGCGGCGATCCGTAGCGAAGGCGCAGCGGGCCGGTCCAACCAGAGGCCAGCAGGCCACCGACGGTATGTCCTGGAGAGTTGAGCGCGTCGAGCGGAAGGAACTGGCTTGACCTGCCGAGATGATCCTGGAGCGCCTCGACCGTGATCCCGGCCTCGACGCTCACGACCATGTCGGCCTGCGAGTGCTCGAGCACTCGATCGAGACGCGTCGTTTGGAGGACCACGTCCTGGCGGTCGAGCGGGTTGCCCATCTCGCTTGCTCGGCCGCCGCCTCGAGGCACGACCGCGAGCTGCTGCGAAGCCGCTTCGTGCAGAAGCCGCGCCAACTCTTCGGCGGTCGCCGGCTTTTCGACCGTTGGACTGGTCACCACCATTTCGCCTCGACGGCGAGCCCGGTGCGCCCCGCCAGCTGCACCGGTTTTCGCGACGGGTCGGGAAAGATCTTGCCTGGGTTCAGAATGCCCTGCGTGTCGAGCGTGTCCTTCACCCGGTGCATCGCGTCGAGGTCGTCGTCCGTGTAGATCCACGGCATGAACGCGCTCTTCTCGAGGCCAATGCCATGCTCGCCCGACAGCGCGCCGCCGAGGTCGACCACCGCCCGCAGCATCTCTTCGCCGGCGGATTCGACCTGGTGCAGCACCTGTCGGTCGCGCATGTCGAACAGGATGTTGGGATGCAGGTTGCCGTCGCCGGCGTGGAAGACGTTGGCCACCGGCAGCTTGTAGTGCTCACCGATCTCGCCGACCGCGGAAAGCACCTGGGGCAGACGTGATCGCGGCACGACGCCGTCATGGAGGTAGTAGTTCGGCTTGATGCGGCCGAGCGCGCCGATCGCGCCCTTGCGCCCGGCCCACAGCAGATCGCGCTCGGCTGGTGTCTTCGCTTCGCGCATCGCGTAGCCGTGGTTGTCGCCGAGGATCTTTGTGATCGCGGCCATCAGCTCCCGCGTCGATTCCTGGATGCCGTCGACCTCGACCAGCAAAACAGCGCCCGCGTCGGTCGGGTACCCGGCGTGGTAGTGCGCCTCGACCGCGCTGACAGTCACTTTGTCCATCATCTCCAGAGCCGCCGGCACGATCGCATGACCGATCACTGCGGATACAGCCTGGCTGGCGGTCTCGATGCTCGGAAAGGCGGCGAGCAGCGTCGCGACGCTCGGCGGAATGCGGAGAAGGCGGACTTTGATCTTCGTGATCGCGCACAGGGTGCCTTCGGAGCCAACCAGGACGCCGCAAAGGTCGAGGCCGACACGGTCCGGAGCGTCACCGCTGACCCAGTGCACGCTGCCATCTGCCAGCACGACCTCCATTCCGAGCACGTGGTTGGTGGTCACGCCGTAGTAGAGGCAGTGCGGGCCGCCCGAGTTTTCGGCGGCGTTGCCGCCCAGCGTGCAGGCGTTCTGGCTCGACGGGTCCGGCGCATAGAACAGCCCGTGCTGGGCCGCGACCAGCGATAGCTCTTTGTTGACCACGCCCGGCTCGACGATGGCGGTTTGGGCGACGGGGTCGATCTCGAGGATGCGGCGCATGCGGGTCACCTGAAGCGCGATGCCACCGCGGATGGTGACCGCTCCACCTGAAAGGCCCGTCCCTGCGCCGCGCGGTACGACGGGAACGTGGTGTCTGGCGGCGACCTTGATCACTTCGGACACTTGCTCCGTGCTGGAGACAAGTACAACCAGATCGGGCGTCGCGCCCTCGATCGAGCCGTCGCGCTCGAAGATGCGCAGGTCATTGGCAGCGTCGACGACCGACTCTCGGCCGACGATCCTGCGCAGCTCCTCGACTATCGAGCTAGCCAGCGGCATTGCCAAATGCCTCAAATCTCCGCGTCGTCGAGCCTGGAATTCCGGGCGCCTCGACGGCCTCTACGCCAACGATCAGGAGGGCAAGCCAGCTCCTGCACTCCTCGTCAGTCGGCATCCGGTCGATGCGCTCGAAGATAGCCTCCTGGATGCGGTTGTGGGGTGAGACCTGGATCGTGTACCAGACCGACAACCCGTCGGCAGTGATTGCATGGTGCGACTCGTCAACCTTGCGGTTGATCGGCAGGCGCAGCGGTCTCGCCTCGGCCGCGGCCCGCAGCCTTGCCGCCTCGCTTCCAATGTCCAGCAAGAAGTCCAGCTTAAACTCGATGTCGATGACGGGCCGCGAGCGGGTCGAGGCTGCCCTCGCGATGAGCGTCGCCGACCGGCCGCCTGTCGGGGCATGGGGCCACACCTACCGCGAGGAGTGGTCGCCGGCCGAGCTTGCCGGGACCACGGTTGAACGCGCGCGGCGATTCGGGTGGGACTACGTAAAATTCCAGCCACGGGCGAGCTGCTTCGCGGAGGCGTTCGGCTCCGAGTATCGCCCGGCGGGGCACCGGCTGCGTGCGCCGGTGCTTGTGAGGCCAGCCGTTCCGGATCTCGACGTGTGGAGCTCTGTGCAGCTGGTCAATCGCCGTGCGCTGGACGACCAGGTGGAATCGATCGGGATGGTGGCCCGCGAGCTGGGCGCGGCGACGCCCGTGATCCAGACGGTGTTCAGCCCGATCACCGTCGGCGGCTATCTGGTCGGTAAGTCGCAATCGCGCGTCGTGCGGGAGCTGCGCAAGAATCCGGAGATCGTTGGACCAGCGCTGGCGCGAATCGCCGAGACCTTGGTGGATTTCAGCCGGCGATCGGTGAGCGCAGGCGCCGCCGGCATCTTCTACGCCATCTCCGGCTACGCCGGCCGGGGCGTGATGAGCGAGTCCGTGTACCGCGACCTGGTGCTCCCTCTCGACATCGCGGTTCTTGGAGCGATGCCGGACGAGGCATGGTTCAACGTGCTTCACCTGTGCGGGTCGAATCTCAACTTCTCGCTGGCGCGTGACCTGCCGGCGCAGGCGGTCAGCTGGTCGATTCACAATCAAGGCAATCCGTCGCTGTCCGAAGGACGCGACATCGCGGGCCGCGCCGTGATGGGTGGTTTGAGCCAGCG
>DATEGL010000253.1:0-2073 GCA_035280145.1 Candidatus Dormiibacterota bacterium
ATCATGTCGGCGAACAGCAGCCCGATCAGGATGCCGTCGCGCTCCGGGATGTGCCCGCGGATCGCGAACCCACCCGACTCCTCGCCGCCAAGCAGCGCGTTCGCCTCCATCATCTTCGGCGCGACGTTCTTGAAACCGACCTGCACCTCGTACACGCGCTCGCCAAACGCGGCGCCCAGCTTGTCGACCATTGCGGTCATGTTCACGGTCTTGACCACTGGACCGCGCATGCCACGTGCCTCGAACAGGTAAAGCATCAGCATCGCGAACACCTGCAGCTGATTGATGAATCGCCCTGTCTCATCGATGATGCCGACCCGGTCCGCGTCACCGTCTGTGCAGATGCAGAGGTCCTGGTTGCCCACCTTCATCACCGCGATCGTTGAATCGATGTTGGGCGGTATGGGCTCGGGATTGACGCCGCCGAACAAGGGGTTGCGCGTGTTGTGCAGCTCGGTCACGGCCGTCCGTCCGCCGCCGATGAGCTCGGTGATGTAGCCGTAGCCCGATCCGTACATGCACTCGTGGACGATGCGCAGTCCCGCGTCCTTGATGGCATCGATGTCCACAAGGCGTGCGATCTGTGCGTAGTAGGGCTGCCTCGGATCGTATGAGGACACGAGACCATGGGCGACTGTCGGTTCGGGCACGGGAACGTCGTCAATGGCGTTGATGTCCTTCTCCAGCACCGCAATCACATCCGTTGGCACGGCGCTGCCAGTCTCCGTCTTGTACTTGTACCCGTTGAACTGGTAAGGGTTGTGGCTCGCGGTGATCACCGCTGCCCCCGTCGCCTGGCGGTCGATCACGCTCCATGACGCCACCTGGGTCGGAGAAGGCCGGTCGAAGACGAGAGACTTGATCCCGTTGCTCGCGAAGACCTCGGCGACGGTGCGCGCGAAGTCCTCGGATGCAAAGCGACAGTCGTAGCCGATGATGGCGAGCGGGTCGTTGGAGCGCGACTTCATGTACTGGGCGGTGCCCTGCGCCACACGGCGCACATTGCCGAAGGTGAAGTCGTCGGCGATAACCCCTCGCCAGCCGTCAGTCCCGAATTTGATCTGCTGCGCGGCCATGGAACCCTAAAGGTAACGGGTCTTACGAGACCGCTTGAGGGCGTCGACCACCTTGCGGACGTCCTGTGCGCGCGACCTCGGCACCACGAGCAGCGCATCCTCGGTGTCGACGATGATCATGTCCTCGAGCCCGATCGCCGCCACCAGGCGCCGGTCACCGAAGACCAGGCTGCCGGTGGTATCGATGAGCACGGCTTCGCCTTCCACCGAGTTGCCCTGCGCGTCGGCGTTGACGCGGGCGCCAAGCTCGGCCCAGTTCCCGATGTCGGCCCAGTCGAAGCTGGCCGGCACAAGGAGCAGTCGGTCGGTCTTTTCCATTACCGTGCGGTCGACGACGTCGACTGGCAGGCGGTCGTAAAGCCGCGCCGCCGTCGTCTCGTCGCCTGCGTCACGCGCCGCCAGCACTCTGCGCAGCGCTTCTACTCGTCGCGGTGCGAGCCGCATTAGCTCTTCGATGAAGATGTCGACACGCCAGCTGAACCAGGCGAGGTTCCAGTAGTAGCCACCCTCTCGAATCAGCCGCCGCGCGGTGGCTACTGTGGGCTTTTCGATGAAGCGACGGACGCGCAGCGTGCCTCTGGTCGCGCGTCCAGGAGCGTGGATGTAGCCCAGGCCGGTCGATGGGAACGTCGGTTTGAGGCCAACGGTCACCAGGCTCTTAGTCGTGCTCGCCGCCCTGACGGCGGTGCGCACAGTCCGGGCAACCGCGGTGCCGCCGTGGACGACATGGTCGGCCGGGAGCGCGATCATCACCGCGCCGGGGATCCGCTGCTGCAGGGTCAGCGAGGCGAGCCCATAAGCGTTGGTTGTGCCTCGCGCCGAGGGCTCGAGGATCAGGTGGGTCGGGTCCACTTCCGGGAGAACCGATCCGATGATGTCGCGCTGCCTCGTCTCCGTGAGCACGAACACCTCGTCAGCCACCGCCCGGGCGCGGTCGTAGGTGGCGCGGAGCAAAGGGCGTCCGCGGTCTGCGAACGGGAGCACGTGCTTCGGCGTC
>DATEGL010000254.1:0-18914 GCA_035280145.1 Candidatus Dormiibacterota bacterium
CGACTTTCCCCAGCAGCGCCTTGTGATTCGTGGCTGGCAGGACTGGGTCCCTGGTTTCATTGATTACCTGTATGCGGCCTTCGTGGTCAGTCTCACGTTTCACCCCGCCGGGACCGAGGTCCTCTCCTCTCGGTTCAAGTACATCAACATGCTGCAGGCGCTCGCTTCGGTGGCGATCCTGCTGATACTGGTTGCCAGCGGAATCGCAACCTTTACGCCTGGCTCTTGACCCGACACACCGGCGGTGTAATTCGACGAGGCGGTCGCGTTCGCGGTTGAGGAGAGGGCGCCGTCGAAGCGAACGGCTGAGCTCAGGCCACCCTCCGCTCACGCACTCAGGCTCAAATCAAGGTCAAAGGCCGGCCCGCGCGTTATAAATACGCTGTTGCAGCTCGGCGTCGAGTCGACGGCGAGGGGGTAGGAGACCAGGAAATGGTACTGACGAGTCGCGTCAGCTTTGCCAGCGCGTACATGCGGCCGCGCATGCGAATTCTGGTGCCGGTGTTGATCGGACAGATGGCGCGGCCCGTGATCAGCGTCGGCGATGCGCTCGCGGTGTCGGCCGGTGCGTCGGGAACCTTGCTTGCTCTCGTCGAAATTCGAACCGGCCGTGACAACGAGGTTTTCGCGCAGGAGCAGCGCCGCCGCGACATGCTGCGTTGGGTGGCGGGCCTCGAGTACGACAGTGACGTTCGCCGCCGCCTTCGCCTCAGCCTGCGCATGACCGCCAACCCCGCCAGCAGCGTTCGAGATGTCGCGGCCGAGAACGAAGTCACCAGCATGCTGCTCGAATGGCCCACGGTCGACAATCCACGACGTCACGGGTTGATCGATCTCACGCGCCAGCTCGTCACCGACCACCGATTCGATCTCATGTTTGTCCGCGCCAGTCCACGCGCACCAGCCCAGGCGATCGCACCCCGATCGATTCTGGTTTCGATCCGCGGCGGCCCGAGTGCACGCGTGGTGGCCTCTACTGGAGCGAGGTTGGCTGATGCATTCGGCAGCTCGTTGACCTTGCTCCACGTCCAAACGGACACCCAGCACCCGGACCGTTCGCGCAGGGAATGGGACGGGTTCGAGCAGATCGTCGATGAGCTGCGCCGACCCTCGACCCAGGTACGTGTGGTCCGTCACGACAGCCCGGCGGCCGGCATCCTCGAAGAGTCGATCGGCCATGACCTGATCGTCATCGGATCGCGGTTCAACCAGTCCAGGGCCAGCGCGTTGCTCGGCCGGGAAATCGATCGCATGCTTCGGCGGGTTGACATCCCGGTGGTGATGGTCCGTGCGAAGGCCGTGACTCCAGTCAGGTCGAACCGCGCGGCCAACGGCAGCGACAGGTGAGCCTCAGCGGACCAACTGCCGCTCACCAGGAAATCGCTCGCGATGCGGCGCGGCTTTTGGGCCAGTTCTCACCGATCATCCTCAGCAACCGAGGGCCCCTCACGCCGACGACGGAAGGCCTGCTTGCGCCGGGCGCGGGAGGTCTGGTCAAGGCGCTGACATCGCTGGCGAGCGCAACCCGGGCAACGTGGGTCTCCGCAGCACGCACGGATGCCGAACGAGAGCTCGCGAATTCAGGCACTTCAATCAGCTCGGATGCGGACTCAGATAGCGCCTTCCAGATTTTTTTCGCGCCCACCGATCCTGAGGCTTACCAGCTCCACTACTCGGTGATCAGCAATCCGTTGATCTGGTTCGCGCACCACTACCTCTGGAACATAGCCCTCGAGCCCGTCGTCGACCGCAGCGTTCACAGGGCCTGGTTTGAGGGCTACCGAGTCATCAACGCGGCAATCGCCGATCGCGCAGTTTCGCTCGCTCGGGAGCTGCCGCGACGGCCGCTTTTTCTGACCCAGGATTACCAGCTTTACCTGACTCCCGAGCTCGTCCGTTCGGCGCTGCCCGATGCAGTGCTGCAGCACTTCATCCACGTACCGTGGCCAGAACCAAGGTACTTCAAGGTTCTCCCGACTTCGATGCGCGAGCCGATCCTGAAAGGGCTCCTCGCGAACGACATCATCGGGCTGCAGACCAGCCTCGACGTGCACAACTTCCTGCGGTGCTGCGACGAGCTCATGGGCCTGCGAGTTGCGGAGGCCGAGGGGGCCGTGCTGTACGGCGGCAGGCTGGTCTGGGTCCGGGCGTACCCGGTCTCGATCGACGTCGATGCGATGGCGCAGCTCGGTGAATCTGCCGCGGTTCGTGCCATCGAGGACGAAGTTGCATTGTGGCGGCCTGAAAAGCTCATCGTCCGCGTCGATCGGACGGATCCGGCCAAGAACGTGGTCCGTGGGTTTCTCGCCTATGAGCGCTTGCTCGAAGACCACCCGGAGCATCACGGCCGGGTCGCACTATGGGCGTTCCTGCAGCCGTCCCGGCAAGATGTCGACGCATATCGCGAATACCTGGAAGTCATCACGTCGACGGTGGACCGCATCAACTCGCGATTCGGCCGGCAAGACTGGACGCCCACGAGGCTCGATCTCGGTGAGGACCTGTACCGAGCGGTGGCGGCCTACCGGAGTTACGACGTCCTGCTCGTGAATCCAATACTCGATGGCATGAACCTCGTCGCGAAGGAAGGTCCGGTGGTCAACCAGCGCTACGGCGTTCTGGTCCTTTCGGAGTCCGCAGGCGCCAGTGAGGAGCTCGGCGCTTACGCGATCAGCATCAACCCGTTCGACGTGGAGCTGACCGCCCGCGCCCTGCACAGCGCTCTTCAGATGGGACTCCCTGAGCGCAATGACAGAGTGAACGCGATCAAACAGATAGTGGCCGTCAACGATGTGTCCCGCTGGATCCGTCACCAGCTCGAAGACATTCGCCAGATTGCGCCGCGCGCGCGCGAAAGACCGGCTGCCGCCGAGGAAAGAGTCACGGTGCCTTAGCGGCGGCCCCGTCAGCGCCCGCGGAATTCCGGCTTCCGCTTCCCGGTGAAACCGGCGTGGAACTCTTTGAAGTCCTGCGCGGTCATTAGCATCGTCTGGGTGAAAGCTTCCATCTGGATGCCACTCGAATAGTCGGCCGAGCCCGACCGGTTGAGCATCTCCTTCGTCATCGCCAGCCCCCAGGGGGCGAGCTCTCTCAGCTTCGTCACATACTCGGCGACGGCGGAGTCGAGCTCGTCGTCGGGAACGACGCGCGAGGCGAGCCCCCATTCGAGCGCCTGCCCGCTTTCGATCTTGCCGCCCAGCAGGAGAGCCTCACTTGCGCGACCCCAGCCGACGATACGCGGCAGCAGCCAGCAGATGCCCATGTCGCCTCCCGACAGTCCGACGCTCGTGAAAAGGAACCGGAAGCTGGCCGACTGCGCCACGACTCGGATGTCCGAGGCGGCGGCCAGCACGGCGCCTGCCCCGGCCGCGACACCGTTTATCGCCGCGATCACGGGCTGCGGCATCTCCCGCAAGTTGCGGATGCATTCGCCCGTCATGTGGGCAAACTCGTACACATCACGGGTGCCCCGCTCGAGCAGCTGGGCGATGATCTCGTCGACGTCGCCGCCGGAGCAGAAGCCGCGGCCGCGACCGCGAATCACGAGGACCCGAACGTCGCCCGCCCGCGACCGCAGGTCACGCGTCAGGTCCCGGATGTCCGCGTACACCTCAAACGTCAGGGAATTGAGTCGCTCCGGTCTCGAGAACGTAAGCGTCGCCACGCCGTCTCGTTCCTCGTAGTCGAAATGCTCCCAGCGGTTCACGACGTGCGAACCGCGACAGCGTCGATCTCGACCAGCGCGTCAGGATCGAACAAGGCACTGACCTCGACCAGCGTGGTGGCCGGGTAGTGGCGGCCGAACACCTCGCGGTATACGGGCCCAATCTTTTGCAGACTGTCGCGGTACAGCTTCAAGTCGGTCACGTAATAGGTGAGCTTGACCGTGTCCTCGGGCTCGCAGCCGGCCGCTCGCAAAGCGACCGCGAGTCTGCGGATGGCACGGCCGACCTGAGCCACGAGGTCGCCGGGTTCGACGACTGTGCCGGCAGCGTCCGACCCGATCTGCCCGCTGATCCACACCGTGTTCCCGGCCACGGTCGCGTGGGAGAAGCCTCTGGCAGGACCCAGCTCCTCTGGGTTGACGTTCGGCACCCCGCTAGTATCGACGGAGCAGGAAGCGGACAATGACGCAGGTCGCACGATCGGCACACGTCGATACGTTCACCCGGGAGAACCTTCCTCCCCAAGAACAGTGGCCTGAGTTCCTCTTCACGCTCCCCGAGCTCCGCTATCCAGCCAGGTTGAACTGCGCCACTGAGCTCCTCGACAGCCACGTTCACGCCGGCCGTGGTTCCCGGCGCTGCATTCTGACGGACACAGAGGCGTGGACCTACGCCGAGCTCCTTGCGAGGTCAAACCAGGTTGCTCGGGCGCTGGTCGACGAATTGGGCCTGGTGCCGGGCAATCGTGTGCTCCTGCGTGGGCCCAACAACCCAGGGCTCTGCGCGAGCTGGCTTGGCGTGATCAAAGCGGGCGGAGTCGCGGTAACGACGATGCCACTCCTCCGCAAGGGCGAGCTGCAGACAATGATCGAGATCGGCGAGGTGACGATGGCTGTCTGCGACCATCGTTTCGTCGAAGATCTCGAGGCCGCCGCACCGCTCGGTTTCAAGATCGTCACCTACGGCGGCGAGCGCAATGATGACGTGGCGCTGCTGGCGTCGGAGAAGGCTCCTCGCTTCGAGAACGTGGCGACCGCGGCGGACGATGTCTGCATGCTTGCGTTCACATCGGGAACGACTGGACGGCCCAAGGCGACGATGCATTTCCATCGCGACGTGCTGTCGATAGCAGACAGCTTCTCGGCCCACCTGCTGAGGCCCACTCCTGGCGACCTCTTCGCCGCCAGCCCGCCGCTGGCTTTCACCTTCGGTCTAGGTCAGAGCCTCGTGTTTCCACTCCGAGCCGGAGCTGCGGTCTACCTGCTCGAGCAGCCATCGCCCCAGCGCTTGCTCGAAGCGGTCGAGCGTCACCGCATCACGGTCCTCGCCACCGCACCCACCGCCTATCGCGCAATGGTTCCCGATCTACCGGCCGCAGACGTCTCGTCGATTCGCGCCGCGGTGTCGGCCGGCGAGACCTGCCCGAAGGCGACATGGGAGGCGGTGCACCAGGCCGCGGGCCTTCGCATCATCGACGGCATCGGCTCGACCGAGATGCTGCACATCTTCATCTCCGCAGCGGGCGACGACATCCGGCCCGGATCCACCGGCCGGGCGGTGCCCGGGTACGTAGCCGAGGCGCAGGACGCCGATGGCCGTCGTGTGCCGGACGGCGAACTCGGCCGTCTCGCGGTCAAAGGCCCGACCGGCTGCCGTTACCTGCGCGGCGACCGGCAGCGCACGTACGTCCAGAACGGATGGAACATCACCGGCGATGTCTACGTGCGCGACGGCGACGGCTACTTCTTCTACCAGGCCCGCGCCGACGACATGATCATCAGTGCCGGCTACAACATCCCAGGCCCGGAGGTCGAAGAGGCCCTGCTGAGACATCCGTCCGTGGCCGAGGCCGCGGTCGTGGGCGTTCCGGACGAGCAGCGTGGAATGGTCGTGAAGGCGGTGGTCGTGCTTCAGGAAGGAGCGCAGCTCGGACCCGAGCCGGCCAAGACTCTTCAAGATTTCGTCAAGAGCCAGATCGCCCCGTACAAATACCCGCGCGTCGTCGAGTTCGCCGACACTCTGCCGAGGACCGCGACCGGCAAGCTGCAGCGTTTCCGGCTGCGGGAGCCGAGCTGAGCCCAACCAGGGCCGCGCTCGGCATCGCGATCATCGGGGGAGGACCCGCCGGCCTTTACCTCGCGACGCTGGCCAAGCTGCTCAACCCGCAGCACGAGATCGAGGTGTGGGAGCGGAACGCCGCCGACGACACCTTCGGCTTCGGCGTCGTTTTCTCGGACGAGACGTTGAACGGGATCGAGAACGCAGACGCTGCCTTCTATGAACGCCTCAGCAAGGATTTCGCGATCTGGGACGACATCGACGTGCACTTCAAGGGTGAGGTGCTCACGTCAGGCGGCCACGGGTTTGCAGCCATCAGCCGGCAGCGGCTTCTCGCGATCCTGCGTGACAGGTCCGAGGAATTCGGCGTCCGCATCCACCTGCGCGAGCTGGCCCCGAGCCTCGAGCAGCTCCGCACGTCCTTTGACGTCGTCGTCGCAGCCGATGGTGTGAACAGCCTCACCCGCAGCAGTCGGGCGGAGGTGTTCCAACCCGAGCTCGACATAAGGCATGCGCACTACATCTGGCTCGGCACACCTCTCGTCCTCGACGCCTTTAAGTTCTTCATCGCCGAGACCGACAACGGCACCGTGCAGGCTCACGCCTATCCGTATAGCCGGACGATGAGCACCTTCATCGTCGAGCTGGCGGAGGACAGCTGGAGACGCAGCGGCCAGGTGGACTCCACCGACCGGTCCTGGAGACCGGGCGAGAGCGACGGGGCTGGGATCGAGTTCTGCAGCGAGGTGTTCCGCGCCAACCTGGGAGGTGCGCCCCTACTCGGCAACAACAGCCGCTGGATTCGTTTCCCTACGGTGCGCACCCGCTGCTGGCGCGATGGCAATGTCATCCTGCTCGGCGACGCCGCGCACACCGCCCACTTTTCGATCGGCTCGGGCACCAAGCTGGCCATGGAAGACGCCCTTGCTCTGGTCGCCTGCCTGCACGAAAACCCGAACGTCGAGACCGCGCTCATCGCATATGAGAAGGAACGCAGGCCCGTGGTCGAGAGCGTGCAGCGAGCCGCGCAGGCAAGCCTCGAGTGGTTCGAGAACATAGGGCAGTACGTCCACCAGGAACCGCTTCAGTTCGCTTTCAACCTGTTGACCCGAAGCCGGAGGATCACCTATTCGAACCTCAAGGTCCGCGATCCCGAATTCGTGGCGCAGGTCGAGAGCTGGTTCAACCAGGACGGCCCTTCCGTGCCGCCGATGTTCGCGCCGATCCGCCTGCGCGAGCTCCGGCTGGACAACCGCGTCATCGTGTCGCCGATGGACATGTACTCCTCTGACGACGGCTTGATCGGAGACTTCCACCTCGTCCATATCGGGAGCAAAGCGCTGGGCGGCGCGGCGCTCGTGATGACGGAGATGGTGTGCGTGTCGCGGGAAGGACGCATCTCGCCGGGATGCGCAGGGATGTATTTGCCCGAGCACGAAGCCGCCTTCGAGCGCCTGGTCGATTTCGTGCATGCGCACGCGTCGGCCAGGATCGGCATCCAGCTGGGCCATTCAGGTCGCAAGGGGTCGACCCGGCTCATGTGGGAGGGAATGGACGAGCCGCTCGAGTCGGGCAATTGGGATCTGATGGCGCCTTCGGCTGTTCCTTACTTATCTGGGAGCCAGGTGCCGCGCGAGATGACGCGGGCCGACATGGACGAGGTTCGCGAGCAGTTCATCACCGCCACGCGGATGGCGGTGCGGGCGGGGTTCGACTTGCTCGAGCTGCACTGCGCGCACGGCTATCTGCTGGCCAGCTTCATCTCGCCACTCACCAACCTACGCCGCGACGACTACGGCGGCAGCCTGGCCGCCCGGCTCCGCTACCCGCTGGAGGTGCTCGACGCCGTGCGGGCCGAGTGGCCGGCGGCGAAGCCCCTCACCGTGCGCCTGTCCGCGACGGACTGGTATGAGGGCGGGCTCACGTCCGGGGAGTCGGTGGAGCTGGCGCGAGCATTCGCCGCGCATGGCGTCGATGCGATGGACGTCTCCACCGGACAGACCGTGCCAGACGAACAGCCGAGCTTCGGTCGCAGCTACCAGACGCCGTTCTCGGACCGCATCCGCAACCAGGCCGGCGTGCCCACCATCGCGGTGGGAGCGATCAGCAGCTACGACGACGTGAACACCATCATCCTGGCCGGCCGAGCCGACATGTGCGCCCTGGGACGCGCGCATCTCTACGACCCGGCGTGGACCCTGCACGCGGCCGCCGAGCAGGAAGTCGCCATGCGATGGCCGGTGCAATTCGAGCGGGGAAGCCGCAAGCCTCCGAGCGGCCGGACCGACGGTCCGCGACCGCGACTCGAGCTGATTCGGGAAGGGGCGCGCAACCGCCACCGGCGCTGGCCCGGCGTGACCGAGTAGAGCTACCCTAGCGGTCTGGGCGTCGTCCGCATATTTCTGGAGGCTGGATGGCGGTGACGAAGAAGATCCTTCTCGACGAGAGCGACATCCCTGACCGCTGGTACAACATCCTTCCGGACATGCCGGCGCCGCCGGCTCCGTATCTGAACCCGCAGACGCTCCAACCGATGGGTCCGGCCGACCTGGCGCCGATCTTCCCGCAGGCGATCATCGCCCAGGAGGTGTCGGCTGAGCCGTGGATCGAGATCCCCGACCAGGTCCGCGAGCTGTACAGGATCTGGAGGCCGAGCCCGCTCTACCGCGCCGATCGCCTCGAGAAGGAGCTCGACACCCCCGCGCACATCTACTTCAAGTACGAAGGCGTCTCCCCTGCCGGTTCGCACAAGCCGAACACCGCGGTCCCGCAGGCTTACTACAACGCCAAGGAAGGCGTGAAGAGGCTGACGACTGAGACCGGCGCCGGCCAGTGGGGATCGGCGCTCGCGTTTGCCGGTGCGCTGTTCGGACTCGAGGTCACGGTCTACATGGTCAAGGTGTCGTACGAGCAGAAGCCGTATCGCCGGGCCATGATGGAGACGTGGGGCGCGAAAGTGTTCGCGTCGCCCACCAACCTCACTAACGCGGGCCGCAGCATCCTGGCCAACGACCCCGATTCGCCGGGCAGCCTGGGCATCGCGATCTCGGAAGCCGTAGAGGATGCGGCCACGCATGACGAAGCCAAGTACTCTCTCGGCTCCGTCGTGAACCACGTCCTGCTCCACCAGACGGTGATGGGCCTCGAGGCGAAAAAGCAGATGGAGATCGCCGGTGAGTACCCCGATGTGGTCGTCGCGTGCGTCGGCGGAGGTTCGAACTTCGCGGGCCTGACCTACCCGTTCATCGGCGACAAGCTCAAAGGCCGGCAGCCGCGCACGCGCTTCATCGCCGCCGAGCCGGCGGCATGTCCGACGTTGACGCGCGGCGTGTACGCGTTCGACTTCGGCGACGCGATCGGGATCGGCCCGGTCGTGAAGATGTTCACGCTCGGTCACAGCTTCGTGCCTGACCGAATCCACTCGGGTGGGCTGCGCTATCACGGAGACGCGCCGTCGCTCTGCGCGCTTGTCGAGAAGGATATCGTCGAAGCCCGCGCCTACAAGCAAAACGAGGTGTTCAAGGAGGCGGTGCGGTTCGCGCGATGCGAGGGCTTCCTTCCCGCTCCTGAGTCGGCGCACGCGTTGCGGGCCGTGGTCGAAGAGGCCGACGCCGCGCGCGAGGCGGGCGAGAAGCGAACCATCCTCTTCGGTCTGTCGGGCCACGGTCATTTCGACATGTCGGCTTACGATGCCTACTTCGCGGGCAAGCTGGAAGACGTCGAGCTTTCGCAATCACGAATCGACGCTGCGATCGAGGAGCTGCCTCGGGTCCCGGCGATGACCTAGAGGTCAGTGACCGCGGAAGGCTTCCTCTAGCCACTCGGCGATGACCGTCGGCACGACTTTGGCGTCGATGAGCAGCGGCTTCGGCCTGCCGCGGGCGAGCCAGTCGCGAACGACTTCGAGGTCGGCGAGACTTTTCACCGTCGCAGCCTCCAGACCGACTGACCTCGCGAGCGCGGCAAAGTCGGTGTCCGGGAATCGGACGGTGTCCATTGGCGCGCCTTCCGGCGCGAAGTGATGGACTTCGGCCGCGTAACACGCGTCGTTGTAGATCACGACTAAGGCATCGACCCCAAGGCGGGCCAGCGTTTCGAGCTCGGGCAGGCTCATCAGTGCGCCTCCGTCGCCTAGCGCGATGACCGTCAGGCGGTCTGGCCGTCCGATCGCGGCGCCGATCCCGGTCGCGAGCCCGAGCCCGATCGACATGAAGCTCTGCGTGAAGACAAACGAGCCTCCATCGGGAACGTCCATGTACATCGGCGGCCATCCCATGAAGTGACCTGAATCGATGGCGAGCGTGCGCTCCGGTGGAAGCAGGCCATGGAGCGCGATGCTGAGCGTGCGGGGATCGATGTGCCCGTCTCCGGACACATCGTCGAAAGGCTGCTCTCTCCATCCCCCGTGGCTGATTCGCTCGTGGAGCTCGTTCGAGCGCCGGCCGGCCGCTCTGTCTGTGCCCAGCGACTCGCTCATGGCGCGCGCCGTCGCCGCACAGTCGCCCTCGACGCGAAGGTCGACAGCCCGATGCGCGCCGAGGGCGGATGGATCGATGTCGACCTGGGCGACTTTCGCGTCGCTGCCGATAAGGTGACCACGGCGCGTGGTCCACATGTTGAGCGAGGCGCCGAAAGCGACGACGACGTCGGAGCTCTCGATGAGCTCGGCCGCCACCGATGTGGCGAAGCCGCCGCTGATCCCAAGATTCCACGGGTTGCCGGTGAAAAACCCCGCGGCCACCGCCGATGTCGCCAGCAGCGCCCCGGTCTGGTCGGCCAGCAGCTCGAGCGGCGCACGCGCGCGCGAGAGGACCGCACCGCGGCCGGCGAGGATCAAAGGCCGGCGTGCGTGCGCGAGCATGCGGGCAAGAGCTTCCACGTCCGCTAAAGCTGCTGCCCTGGCGGCCTGCGCGACAGGGGCCGGCGCCTCGGCTGGCGCTTCGCATTCGCCGGCCTGTACCTCGAGGGGGAGGGAGAGGAGCACCGTTCTTCGCTCGCCGACGGCCAGCTGCGCCGCGTGTCTTAGCTCGTCGACCGCGGTCGCCGGACTGTCGATTCGACGGTGCGCGGCGCCAGATGTCGTCGCGACTCCTTCCAGGTCGATGAAGAAGTTGGAGACCGGGGCCGTGGCCTCGGCGGCGAGGAGCAGCAGCGGCGTTCGGCTCTTGGCGGCCTCGGTGAGACCGGTCACGGCGTTGGTCACGCCAGGTCCCTGATGGACGGTAGCCACACCCAGCCGTCCGCTCGCCCTCGCGTAGGCATCGGCCATCGTAACGGCGCCCGTCTCATGCCGAGCTGCGATGAACCGCACTCCGTTGGCCCTCATTGCATTGGCCAGGTGGAAGTTCCCGCTGCCGACCAGGCCGAATGCGTCCCGAACGCCCAGCTGCGCGACCGCGCGCCCGAGAGCCTCGGTGACGCGCATCAGGCCTAGCGCTCGATGAGCGCGAGCACCCGGGCCGGGCTGCCAGAGCCGCGGACGATCGGCAGCGGACCGGCGATGATCACCGCCCCGGTGGGCGGCAGGCTGACCAGGTTGGCCAGTTGTGTCAGGCCGTACTTGCCGGAGCCAAGCAGGAACGCGTGGCAGGGAAAGGCCGGATCAAAGCTGTGGGCGGTGCCGGCGTCCGTGCCGACGGTCTCGACGCCCACTCCAGTAACCGGAGCCTCGCTCGCGAGCCAGCGCGCGCATTCGACCGAAATGCCCGGCGTGTGCGGCCCGGTCTCGTCGGCGTTGAGAAACTTCTGCTGGTCGGCCGCGCGCGCGGCCCAACCGGTTCGGTAGAGAAGCCAGCCACCTTCCGGCAGGGGGCCGTGCTCCTGTTCGAACGCCCTGATGTCAGAGATTTCGAGCAGAAAGTCAGGGTTTTGCGCGCTTTCGCGACTCTTGTCGATCACGACCGCCGGGGCGATCAACCTCCGGACAGGAACCTGCGAAACATCCTGACCATCGCGGCCGGTCGCCCAGTGAATCGGCGCGTCGAAATGGGTGCCGACGTGTTCTCCGGTCGAGATGTCGTTCCAGTACCACGCCGGCCCGCGTTCGTCGTAGTGACTGATCTCGGTCAGCTCGAAGCGACGCGTGTTGGCGAACGGCGGCGGAAGCTGGATGATCGGTGTCCGGTCGGACAGCGGTGCGGTGAGATCGATCACCTCGATGCGTCCATCCGCGATCGCCGCCACCAGGTCGTGCAGCAGGGCCATCAGTCCCCAAGTATTACGTGTGCGAGGGACTTGACGTCAACGGTGGCGCCGCGATCGCGGTGACGACTTGATCGGAACTGTCTTCGCTACTTTGGGGCGCGGCTGCCGGCGCTTCTTGGCGCGCCATATCTCTTCTGCGGGCCATCGCTTGGCCCAGTTGGCATCCACCCAGGTGTAGTGCTCGTCATCGATCGCATCCTTTGACGCGAATATCTCACGGAAATCCAGGACCTCGAATCCGGTTTCGCGCAGCAGCCGGAACATTTCGGAGCCACTGATGTGGAATGACGTCGTCGGCCCGTCTTCATCGATCCAGTCGAATCTGTGGATTCCTTTCTGCGGGCGCATCAGGCGCTGACTCACATTCGCTTCATCAGGTGAGCACAGGGTCACCAACGTGCTGTTGCGCAAGAAGACCAACTCGCCCCCACGACGCAATAGCCGCGCCGCCTCCGGAATCCAGAGGTATGGATCGCACCACAGCGACGCTCCGTACTCGGAAACCGCAACGTCGAATGATTCGTCGGGCAGCGGTACCGCTTCCGCATTGGCCTCGATGAACTCGAGCCCAAGCTTGAACTCAGCATTCAACTCCCGCGCGGTCGCCAGCTGCGCCGGAGTCACATCGACGCCCACCACTCGACGAGCACCTTGGCGTTTGAGCCACGCCCCGAAATATCCAGTTCCGCAGCCAAGCTCGATGACGTCAAGTGCACGCACGTCCGGCATCACCTTGAGCGACTCTTCGGGCACATCCCATGTGCCCCAAGTGACGTGGTCCTGCGCCCACGAGTCTCGTGCGAGCTCAGCAGTGAAGCGCTTGTTTGCCCTGGTCCACAGTGCACGATTGCGGATTGCGTAGTCGGGTAGTAAAGCTTTCAGATCCGTCTTCTTTCGGTGACCTTAGCGAATCTTAACCATTAGAACCGTCAAGTCACTATGCGAATCGCGTGGAGACAACACCCTCGATTGACACTTTTCTGCCATCTCGGAAGGCCGCGAGTGCCTCGATGCACACTTTTCCGCCATCTCGTTCGGACCTGAGGCGCAGTTGGTTCTTGCGCTAGTCCCGCCGCGTTCCGACTTCCTCGGCCAGCTTCGTCAGCGCGTACAGCGCGCGCAGCGAGGGCACTTCGACCTGGCTCGTGTCCGCGAGCTCGATCACCGCGCCCAGAAGCGCGTCCGTCTCCAATGGCTTGCCGGCCTCGAGGTCTTGGAGCATCGAAGTCTTGTGTCCGGCCACCGCCGCCGCCCCCTGCATACGACGCTCGATGCCGAGCGGTAGCTCGATCCCATAAGCCGCGGCTACACTCGCGACCTCTTGCATGAGCGTGCGGATCAATGCCCGGCTGCGCTCCGACGCGAACATCTCGCCCATCGTCGCCCGCGTCACGGCGCTCACCGGGTTGAGCGTCGCGTTGCCAACCAGCTTCAGCCAGATCTCGTTCCGGATCCGGCTCTGCACCGGGGCTTTGAAGCTGGCGGCCGTCAGCATGCGGGAGAGCGCCTGCGCCCGCTCGCTCTTCGAGCCGTCCGGCTCGCCGATAGAAACCCGATCGCCCTCCTCGTGCTCGATTACCCCTGGCGCCACCAGGGATGCAGCCGGATAAACAACCGAACCGACAACCTGCTCGAGCTGGATGCTGCGTGCGATCACGCCGCCCGGATCCACCGATTCAAGATGGCGGTCGGGGAAGTACCACCATGGAATCCCGTTCATCGCGCCGACGACAACGGCCGTCCGTTGAAGCGATCGCCCAATCGCTTCGGCGACCGGCGGGATGCCGTGAGCCTTGAGGGTGACGAAAACGACGTCCGCTTCGCCGATCGCGGCGATGTCGTCCGTTGCTCGCGTACGCACCACGAACTCAGTCCCGGCCTGGCGGATGGTGAGGCCACGCGATCGCATGGCTTGGAGATGGGCGCCACGCGCGATCAGGATGACGTCTTCACCAGAGCGGACCAGGTGCGCCCCGAGCAGGCCACCGATCGCACCGGCGCCGACGATCGCGACCGTCAATTGGCGGCCCGAATGAAGGACTCAGCCACGGCTCGCCGCTGAATCTTGCCGGTCGCCGTGCGCGGGATCGCCTCGACGATGAACAGCTTGCGCGGCACCTTGTAGTCGGCGAGGCGCTCGCGCGCGAACGCGATCAGGTCCTTCTCGCTTGCCTGAGCCTTGAGCACAACCGCCGCGGTCACCTCCTCGCCGAGCGACGGATGTGGCAAACCGAACGCGACCGCTTCGGCCACCGCCGGGTGCTGGACAAGCACATCGTCGATCTCCCGCGGAGCAATCTTCTCGCCGCCACGATTGATCATCTCTTTGAGGCGCCCGATCAATGACAGGTAGCCGTCAGCGTCGAGAAGGCCCTGGTCGCCGGTCCGGAACCAGCCGTCGGTAAAGGACTTGTCGTTTGCCTCCGGATTGTTGACGTAGCCGTCGATGATGCTCTGGCCGCGGATGACAACCTCGCCCCGGTCGCCGGTGGGGAGGAGGCGGCCGCCGTCGTCCATTACTGCGATCTCGATGCCTGTCGATACGCCGACCGTGCCGGGTCGACGCTCGCCCGGCGGCAGCGGGTTCGAAGCCATCTGGTGCGACGCCTCCGTCATCCCGTAGGCCTCGAGCACCGGCGCGCCGAAGCGGGACTCGAGCTGCTGCATCACCTCGGGAGCCAACGCCGAAGAGCTCGAGCGGATGAACCGGAGCCTCCGCGCTCCCGGCGGCCGCTCGCCGCGGTTGCGGAGAAGCAGCATCTGGTGCATCGTCGGCACGGCCGAGTACCAGGTGGCGCCGTGCCCCTCGGCGGCTCTCCAGAACGTCATCGGATCGAACCCGCCCGCGGGCACGACGACGGTGCCGCCGGTGGCGAGGGTCGCCATCGTCGACGCCATGAGGCCGTGGATGTGAAACAGCGGCATCACGCACAGCGCCACGTCGTCCGCCGTCAGGCCGTAGGTGTTCGCGATGTTGACGGCCGAGTAGGCAAGGTTGCGCTGGCGAAGCGGGACCTGCTTCGGCCGGCTCGTCGTGCCGCTCGTGTGCAGAACCAGGGCGATGTCGCCAGGCGCCGGTTGGCCGGCGCTGCGCCCGCTGTCTCGCCGGCCCTCGCTGTCGAGTCTCACGTGGCCGCGGCCGTCGACGTGCGCTTCGATGAGGAGGCCGTCATCAGGCCTGGCCTTGCGAGCCGCTGCGGCCCCACCGGGTGGCACGACCAGTGCGGCCGCGTGAATGTCGTCGAAGTAGAAGCGAAACTCCTCTTCCTTGTACGCGGGGTTGAGCGGTGCGGCCGAACCGATTCGCGCCGCGGCAAGGAACATGACGATGGTCTCGACGCTGTTGGGCAGCACCAGCGCGATCCGGTCCTGGCGGCCAACACCGAGCTGGGCGAGGCTGTCGGCGGTGGCCGCCACCTCGTCGCGAAGCTGGGCGTAGGTCAGCTGTGGCCCGTCCGGCACGCGGATGGCAACAGCGCCAGGCTCGCCCCGCTCGAGCAATGAATCGAGCGTCTTCGCCTGGGTCACATCAAGAAGGTACTCGCCTGCAGTGCGAGCCCCGCGCCGCTCTCGAAGGTGCTAACTTACTGAACAATCAGTTAGAAGTGAGTGCTCACGAGGCAGCGCCAGCCAAACGCCGGGATGCCGCCAGATCGCGGCTGGCGATCCTCGACGCGGCCGAGCGGTTGTTTGCCGAGCGTGGCTACGACGGGGCGACCATGGCCGACATCGCATCGGCGGCCGGCCTGTCGACAGGAACGCCGGCTTACTTCTTCGAATCGAAGGAGGAGCTTTATCGGGCAGTCCTCAGTCGCACATTCGCTGAGATGGCAGCCCTCATCCGGTCGAGTCACCTCGGCGTCGGGGATCCCGTGACGACGATCACCGAAACGGTGCGCTCCTACATGGCCTACCTAGTCGAGCGACCGAATTTCGTCCGCCTGGTGATCCGAGAGTGCCTGGACGGAGGGCAATTCCTGACCGGACTGGCCGAACACCTGGCGGCGTTGAGCGAGACACTCGGCGGCCTGGTGGCCGAGAGCGGGCGGGGGAACGTGCGGCCGGACATCGACCTCCGCCACCTCCTGCTCAGCGGCATCTCGTTGTGCTGGTTCCCGCTGGTGGCCGTTCCGCTGACTCACGATCTGGGCCTCGAGCCGGACACCGCCGAATTTGTGAAAACCCGCCAGGAACAGGTTGCGAAGCTGCTCCTGTACGGCACGTTGTCCGAGGCGGCGCGGTGAGCGCGCGGGCGATTGCAGTTGTGATCGGGCTGTTCTACGTGGGAAGTGGGCTGTGGGCGTTCTTCGATCCTTCGAGCTTCGCGGGCTCGGTGGCGACGTTCTCCCCATTCAATCGCCACCTGCTCCACGATGCCGGCGCGTTCTCGACCGGCCTCGGTCTGGTCCTGCTCATTGCAGCCTGGCTTTCAGAGCGCGTGTTGCCGGCGATGATCGCCGTCCTCGCGGCTTCCCTGCTCCACCTGTGGGCGCACATCGAGGACGCCGCACTCGGCGGCCACCCGACCACCGACATTCCGGTTCTGGCCGTCGTGTGCCTCGTTCTCGGCGCTGGAGTGGCGCTCGCGTCGCGGCGTTCGACCAGGCGGGTGAGCGAGTGAGGGTTTTCGTAGCCGGGGGGACGGGGGTGATCGGGCGGAGCCTGATCCCGCAGCTGGTCGGGGCGGGTCATCACGTCGCGGCGACAACGCGTTTCGAAACGAAGGCAGACATGCTGCGATCGTCGGGCGCGACACCAGTCGTCCTTGCGCCACTGGACGCGGACGCGGTGCTGTCCGCCGTGCGTGATTTCGCGCCGGACGTTTTGATGAACCAGCTGACCAGCCTGCCCAGGCGTTACCAGGTCCGCAACCTGGAGCACTGGTACCGGAAAACGGCAAAGCTCCGCGTGGAGGCAACGAGGCATCTGCTCATGGCGGCGCGGGCAGTGGGCGCCAGGCGGTTCATCTATCAATCGATCGCGTTCATGTACGCGCCAGTGGGCCCAACGGTCGTCGACGAGACGGCGCCGCTGATGGTCGATGTGCCGCGGCCGTTCGACCTGGTGCTTGGGCCGACCGCGGAAGGGGAAAGGCTGGCGGAATCGGCCGATGGGATCGAAGGAGTCGTCTTGAGGTACGGGCAGCTCTATGGGCCCGGAACCTACTTCGCCGCCGATGGCGATCTTGTCCGCATGGCTCGGCGCCGGATGCTCCCTGTCGTCGGCGGTGGGCTGGGAACGTTTTCCTTCGTCCATGTTGACGATGCGGCGTCAGCAACCGTTTGCGCGGTGGAACGAGGTCGCGGCATCTACAACATCGTCGACGACGATCCGGCTCTGGTTCGGGATTGGGTGCCGGCGTTTTGTGCCGAGGCAGGCGCTCCGCGGCCGATGCGAGCTCCAGTCTGGCTGGCGGCGCTGCTCGGCGGACCGACGGCCGCCTTTCTTGCGAACGCGAGAGGCGCGTCAAATGCCAAGGCCAGGAGGGAGCTTGGCTGGGCGCCTCAGCACACGACCTGGCGGCACGGTTTCATGTCGCCTTCGGGAGCGCGTTAAAGGTGAACGTTGAGCTGGCAGTTGCCGGGTTGTGCTGTGCGGTCCTCGCGTTCGGTCATGCGACTGTCGGGCTGCGATGGGTTCTGCCCAACCTGAGGAGGGGGAGTCTGCCGAGCACGCCATTCGGCGCGCCATCGATGACCCTCGGCATGGTGCGCTTCACGTGGCACATGGTCACCGTCGTCCTGGTTGCGTTCGCAGCCCTCTTCCTGATGCTGAGCTGGGTTGGGGGCACCGACCCACGCACTTTGCTCTTGCGTTGGTTCACGGCTTTCTGGCTCGCCGCAACAGCGGTCGCATTCTGGAACGCTCGGCGACGTCTGAGCAGCCTCTTACGTCTACCCGTTCCATTTCTGTTTGTCGTGATTGCTGCGATGTCGTGGAAAGCCTCGACATGAGCGTGTGCAAACGGTGAATCGGGATTTCGCCATCAGCCTGCTTGACCGACTACACCGGGCGCAGAACGACTTCTACTCAGGCGGGGGCGCCGCAGATCTCGAGCAGCTCCTCAGTCCGGATGTCACCTGGACAATCCCAGGGAACAATCTCATCGCCGCAACGTACCGCGGCCTCGGAGAGGTGCTCGAGTACTTCCGGCGGCGACGAGAGATCGCGAACAACACGCTTCGACTGGTGCGCCGGGACGTTCTGGTCGGCGAGGGAGATCGAATCGCGGCTGTGACCGATGGCTTCGCGACGATTGGCGGCGTTGAGCGGCATTGGTCCACGGTCGGTCTGTATGAGATTTCAGCGCAACGGATCGCGGCCTGCTGGCTGCTTGCCCTCGACCAGCGCGTGTTCGACGCCATCTGGGGACGGCCCTAGACCACCTCGAACGGCGCTACGAGGCGCCGGAGTCGTTAGCCTGCACGAAGACCAGCATTGGCCCCAAGAGCTCTATTAATCGTCAACCCTGCTTCGGCCGCGGGTCGGACCGGCCGGCGGTGGCATGCCATAGCCGACATCGCCAGTGCTTCGGGTCTCGACTTCGACGCCGCGCTGACCTCACGCCCAGGCGAGGCGACCGAGATCGCGCGCGCGGCGGTTCGCGACTCGCGTCCGTTGGTGGTCGCGGTCGGCGGCGACGGCACCCTGTACGAGGTCGTCAACGGCTTCTTCGACGGTGCGGAGACCATCAAGACGTCAAGCACTCTCGGACTGATCCAGATGGGAACCGGCGGCGACGCGCGCCGCACGCTCGGGGTACCGAAAGATCCCCGAGAAGCGATGCACCTGCTGAGCGCTGGCCGCCCGCGGCTCATCGACGTCGGCCGCGCCACGCTTGACGCGCGCGTCTACCACTTCGTGAACATCGCCGAGGCCGGCATCGGGGCCGACGTCTCCGAGCGCTCCAACCGGATGCCCAAATTCCTGGGCAGCTCGACCTACTTTCTGGCCACTCTCGCCACTCTGGCCGGCTGGCGACACAAG
>DATEGL010000255.1:0-6080 GCA_035280145.1 Candidatus Dormiibacterota bacterium
TGCTCGACGGGGTGTTCTGCTACTGCCATTGCGCCCGGAACTTCGGGCACCGGTCGCTGCTGACGTGCTTTGAAACCGATCACGGATCACACTGCGATATCTGTATGGGCGAGGCGAAGCTGGCGGCGCAGCTCGCGATGCAGGGTACCTCTCTGGGGGACATCCGTCGCGCGATCGACGGCCGGTTCGGTCCATAGGTCGGGAGAGCAATCCGCAATCGCCAATCAGCAATCCGAAGTGGGGGCGAGTGGATTTGAAGCACCGACCTCGGCGCCCAAGTGCGAGCGAAGTGGCAGAGCGCGGCCGCCTCAATCCTCCAGGTGGATGATGCCGCGCTGGAGCGCCACTGTCACCGCCTGGGTGCGGTCCTCGACGCCGAGCTTTTGAAGGATGTTCTGCAGATGGATCTTGACGGTCCCATCCGACCGCCCGATCAAGCGTGCAATCTCCTTATTGCGTAGCCCCTTCGCAACCAGTCGCAGAACCTCTACCTCCCGCGCTGTCAGATCGATCCGCGGCGTGAACTCGGCAAGCTTGCTCGCGATGGCAGGGGGGATCAGCCGTTTCCCCGCCACTGCGCTCCGGATGGCTCGCACGAGCTCACCAACCAGTGCGTCCTTCACGAGGTATGCGCATGCGCCCGCGCTCAGGGCACGATGGATGTCGGCATCTCCGTCGTACGTGGTGAGCGCCACCACTCGTGCGTCGGCCTCGGTCGCGCGAATGGCACGGATTGCCGCCACACCGTCCAGCTTCGGCATGCGAAGGTCCATGAGCACCACGTCCGGGCGGTGCTTCTCGTAGAGCGCGACCGCTTCAGCGCCGTCGCCGGCTTCCGCGACAATCTCGATGTCCGACTCATTCGCGATCATCGCCGCGATCCCGGCGCGCACGACGGGGTGGTCATCGGCGGTCAGCACGCGAATCGTCACAGCCGTTCCTCGGCGCAGACGCAGGGTGTCATCACTCCAGTTTAGCCGCCCAAACGGCGTGAACCATATGCCAAACGGCCGGTCAAAGCGTGTGCGTTTCGGGGCACAAAAAGACTCATCGGCTGGCAGACGCGTCTCACAACCATCCCCTCGTATCCTGATGGGCGCTTGTTCACAGGCTCGTTCGAACCATTCACCGGGGAGACATCCACCATGAAGCACCATGCTCTCGTCACGGCCTGCGCGATGATCGCTCAGGCCGTGCAACTCCGGGCGCAGTTGGCGCCCGCGCAGGGGAGTTCCTCACGTGCATCCAGGGGCTCCGAGGCGCCGACCATCGTCCTGGTCCACGGCGGGTTCGTGGACGGCTCAGGTTGGGAGGGCGTCTATAAGATCCTGCGGAAGGACGGCTACACCGTCCGCATCGTCCAGAATCCGACGCTTTCGCTGGCCGGCGACGTCGCCGCGACGCTGCGTGTCGTCCACGCCCAGCAGGGCCGCGTGATTCTCGTTGGCCACTCCTACGGCGGGGCGGTCATCACCGAGGCAGGGACCGACCCGAGCGTAGCGGGGCTCGTCTACATCGCGGCGTTTGCGCCAGATCGGGGCGAATCGGTGAACTCGTTGATCAAGGATCCAGCTCCCGGTGACCCAGTGCCGCCGATTCTGCCGCCGCAGGACGGCTACCTGTTGCTCGACCAAGCGAAGTTCGCGGCGTCGTTCGCCGGAGACGTGAACGCCCAGAAGGCCGCGTTCATGGCCGAGTCGCAAGTGCCGTGGGGCGTCGAGGCGCTGGGCGGCGCGATCAGCGACCCCGCATGGCGGACCAAGCCGAGCTGGTACCTTGTCACCACCAATGACCGGATGATCCCACCACATGCGCAGCGTTTCATGGCCAAACGCGCGGCTGCGAATGTCGTCGAGGTTGCGGGAAGTCACGCGGTCTACGTGTCGCGTCCCGACGCGGTCGCTGCTCTGATCGCAAAGGCGGCGAAGGGGCTGGAAACGGCGGCGAAGTAGGGTGCAGAGGCGCCCGCGCATGATTACGAAGAGCAAGCGTTACCGCGACATCTTGGCCGTCCTCGTGCGTCATGGTATCGGCGTTGTCGACGATCGATTCGTGAAGCACGAGGACGGTGACCGAGCACGCGCGGAACACCTGCGCCGCGCCTGCGAGGAGCTCGGGACGATGTTCATCAAGCTCGGCCAGGTGCTTTCGACTCGCGGCGACCTACTGCCCGACGCCTACCGTACCGAGCTCGCCAAGTTGCAGGATGAAGTCGCCCCGTTGCCCACTCCGGCCATTGTCGATGTCATTCGCGAAGACTTGGGCGCTTTGCCAGACCAGCTCTTCGCTTCGTTCGATCTGCAACCCCTGGGAAGTGCTTCCATCGGTCAAGTGCATGCCGCGCGACTGTTGGATGGTCGCGACGTGGTCGTCAAAGTGCGGAAGCCCGGGGTCGACGAGCTCGTGCAGGTCGATCTCGAGATTCTGGCGCGTCTCACCGAGGAGTGGTCTCCGCGTTTCCACGTGCTCGAGCAATACGACGCGCGCGGGCTGGTTCGAGAGTTCAGCGACGCACTCCGGGCGGAGCTCGACTATGGTCGCGAGGCGGCAAGCCAGAAGCTCTTCCGTGACATGTTCGCGACCGACCACGGATTTGCAATTCCCGACGTCATCGCGGAATACTCCAAGAAGCGTGTGCTCACGCAGCAGCGCGTCGACGGGCGCAAGGCTACCGATGTGGCTGACCTGCCGAAGCGCCGCCGCGCGCTGGTCTCGCGCCGTATCGCCCGGTTCGTCTTGGAGCCCGCCTTTGAGCACGGCGTCTTTTACGCAGACCCGCACCCGGGCAATCTGCTGATCCGGGAAGACGGGTCGCTGTCCGTCATCGATTTCGGCAAGGTCGGACACCTCACGCCCGAGGCACGACGACGCGTGGCCGACATGTTCGTCGCCATAGCGCGGTCCGATGCAGCACGCTTGACCGATCGCCTCATCGAAATCACCGCTCCAACACACCCGACCGATCGCGCGGTGATCACGGGCGAGATCCATCGCATGCTCGAGCTCTACGTTGATGTATCGCTCGACACCGTACGCTTCGGCGCCGCCATCGGCGAGCTGCTCCAATTGGTGCGCCGCCATCGGTTGCGTCTGCCGGGGACGCTCGTGCAGTTCTTCAAAGCGTTGGCGATGTGCGAAGGCATGCTGGAGAACGTCGATCCCGACTTGAGCTTCTCGGACTATTTGCAGCCGATGATCCGGAAGCTCCTGTACGAGGCCTTTGCCGGTCCCCAGCTGCTCGGTCGTTTGCGCGATTCTGCGGCCGACGCCGCAGAGCTCACGATCGAGCTGCCCCGGCGCATCGACCGCGTGCTGGGTGAGATCGAGCGGGGTAATCTGCGCGTCTGGACGCGGTTCGAAGACGTCGACCCGCTGCTCAAGCGCGTGGAGCACCTGGGCGCACGATCCAACGCCACGATGCTGGCCGCCGCGTGCATCGTGGGGATCGCGATCGTCATGCTGTTTTACCGTCCGGCAGGATGGCAAGGGTGGATCGGCGCGGTGTTCTGGATTGCCGTTGGGGCGGCGGTCACCGACACGGTGAGGACGTGGTTGGCGTTGCGGAAGTGAGGAGCGGATGCAAGACGACACCATCGAAGCCAGAGTCACCATCCAGCGGCCGGTAGCGGAGGTTTTTGCGTTTTATCGCCATTTCGAGAATCTGCCAAGCTTCTTGGGAGACGTTATGGACGTCGAGGAACTGGGTCCGGAAACGTCTCGATGGACCATACAAGGCCCGCTGGGCATTCGAGCGCGGTGGACGGTGCGCGTGACCGAGGAGCGTACCAACGAGCTGATCCGCTACGAAACCGTCTCTGCGCCTGGACTGAAGACCTATTGGGAAATCCATTTCGCCCCTGGATCTGTGGTCGGTGACACGACAGTTCGCGAACTGATGAAGGCGCCTCTCGGGCGGCTGGGACGCGCGGCACTCGCTCTGATCGGCAAATTCCCGACTGAAGAAGTGTCTGCAAATCTGCATCGCTTGAAGCAGCTGATGGAAACGGGGAGAGTAACCGACATCAGCTATTCCGTCGCCGGAAAGTTCGGCCGCCGCCGACCTGTGTAACAATATGTAACAAGAAGATTGGACGCCGGATTCGCCGGGCCCAGCCACACCCCCAAGTTCGTCCAGCCTGTCAGCCAAATGCCGAACGTGACGTGCACCACCGAGGGAGTGACACACGCGCGCCGGCCCTGCATCATTCCATTCCGCGGGTGTAGTGGTCGACCTCCGGGAGGTCTCGTGGCCACCGATTCAGCGGAACCGCGTCCCCAGGCAATCGACGCAGCCGCTCAAGCAGTCCCGCAATCGAGTGAGCAAGTTTTTCGACTCGTCGTCGACAGCATTCCCGGGCTCGTCTATACGATGACGCCGGGAGGCGAAGTCGAGTTCGTCAATCGCCCAATCCTGGATTACTTCGGCAGAACGCTCGAGGAATTGAAGGCGTGGGCCATGACGGACGCCGTTCACCCCGAAGACCTTCCCCGGGTGGTGGCCGCGTGGACTCGCGCGGTCACTTCCGAGGAGCAGTACGATATCGATCAACGGCTGCGCAGGGCGGATGGCGTGTACCGCTGGTTTCACGGGCGAACTCGCGCGCTGCGGGGCAGTGATGATCGCATCATCCGCTGGTACGGCCTACTCACCGATATCGACGACCTGAAGCGCACTCAAGAAGCGCTGCAAGCGAGCGAACAACGCTTCCGCCTGATTGTGGATAGCGTTCCGGGCCTCGTCTATACCATGACAGCGGCGGGTGAGGTCGAGCTCGTCAACCGGCAAATCCTGGAGTACTTCGGCCGGACGCTCGAGGAATTGAAGGGTTGGACCACGACCGATGCCGTTCATCCAGATGACCTCCCGCGCGTCATCGCCGCATGGAGGCACGCGTTGGAAACCGGAGAGATGCACGAGATCGAGCATCGGCTCCGCAGGGCAGACGGCGCGTATCGCTGGTTCCACCTGCGCGCTGTTCCCCTCTTTGAGGGCGACGGCCAGATCATCCGTTGGTACGGTTTGCTGACGGACATCGACGATCGGAGGCGCGCGGACCGTCGTTTGCGGCGCGCCATCAAGGCGCGCTACGAGGCCGCGCTCGCCGAGCGCACCCGCATCGCCCGCGACATGCACGACGGGCTGCTCCAGGACCTCACCGGCATCGCGCTGCAAGTCGGAGCCGCGCTCCCGCACGTTCGGACCTCCCCGGATGTCGCGGCGGAGCGATTGGAGCGCATCCTGGAATCCGTCGAGCGGGCCGGTCGGGGTGCACGTCAGGCCGTGGTCGGGATGCGTGAGGTGTCGGGGTCCGTCGATCTGGTCAGTGCGGTTCAGGACGAGGCCCAACGGTTGACGACAGGGGCGACGCTCGCCCTCTCGATGAAAGTGAATGGGCCGGTCCGCCTGGTACCCACGGTCGTGCGTGACGTCGCGGTGTCGATCGTGCACGAAGCGATGACGAACGTCGTCAAGCACGCGAACGCGCAAGGTGTGAGGGTCCTCGTCGCGTTCGGTGGCGCGCGCGTCCACCTTACCGTGAGCGACGACGGCCGGGGTCTGACGCTCCCCGGCCGGAATCCGGCGAGTCATCTCGGCCTTGCGGGGATGCGTGAGCGCGCGACGAGTATTGGGGCGGCGCTCCAGGTATCGAGCGCGCCGGGCAGCGGCACCACCCTAAGGTTGGATGTCCCGCTCGCGCCATCGACGTACACAGCGCTATCTAGCTGAACTGCAGGTTGTGGAGGTTGGTGGAGGTGCTGGAGGTTGGCGGAAGCACCCGACACCCTCCACCATCCTCCACCAACCTCCACAACCTCCCTAACCTCCTTCAGATCGGGGCGAGTGGATTTGAACCACCGACCTCCTGGTCCCGAACCAGGCGCGCTAACCGGGCTGCGCTACGCCCCGAACGGCCGGAAAGCTAGAACCCGACGAAACTGAAAGAAAGGGGACGGTCTCACTTCTTGCGGGGCGCTGCCGGGGTCCGGTTCATCAACAGCCAGTACAGCCCGAGCTGTTTCGCCGCTTGCGTGAACTCCACGAAGTCCACTGGCTTACGCACATAGCTGTTCGCACCGAG
>DATEGL010000256.1:0-9338 GCA_035280145.1 Candidatus Dormiibacterota bacterium
GATCGAACCCAACGGCGCGATCTGGGTCATTCGGCAGAAAGGACCTGGCAGCCCGCTTCGCGACACCGACCTGATCGAAGCAGGGCTCGCGGCGGGGCTGGTCGACAACAAGATCGCGAGCTTCTCGGAAACCCATGGCGCGATGCGTTTCGTCTTTCGTCTGAGGGACCGGCCGCAGTGACGGTGCGCATCCGGTCCGGCGAGGTTCAAGACGTACCGCTAATCGCGGAGCTTATCCGAGCGCTCTCTAAATACGAGCGCCTGGAGCACGAGGTCACGATGACCGAGGACAAGCTGACGAGCACGCTGTTCGGCGACCGCGCGTACGCGGAGACGCTGATCGCCGAGGACGATGACCAGCCGGTCGGCTTCGCCCTCTTCTTTCACAACTACTCGACTTTCCTGGGCCAGCCGGGCATCTACCTCGAGGACCTCTTCGTCGTGCCGGAGAGAAGAAGCGGTGGCGTGGGACGGGCGCTGCTGGAGAGTCTCGCGAAGCTCGCCGTCGATCGTGGATGCGGACGCCTGGAGTGGGCGGTCCTCGACTGGAACAAGGATGCGATCGGCTTCTACGAGCGACTGGGGGCAACTCCGAACTCGGAGTGGACGGTGTACCGCCTCACAGGTGAGGCCCTTCGCGTCCTTGCCGGACAATAAGTCGGGCATGGGCGTTGATGTCTTCGACCCGAAGCCGCTGGACACGCACCCTGGTGACGCGATCGTCGGCTGGGCGCGCGGCCAGCTTGCGATCGCCAGCTCGATCCTCGACAACCCCGGCGGGGGCCTTGTCTTCGCGACCCAGACCATAGGCCAGGTCCGCTCTGGCCTCCACGAGCGCGACGCCGCGCGCTGGCAAGCAGTCACCACCCTGCTCGAGCGCGCCGAGGACGCCGCGATCCGGCGTGAGTTCGACGCGTGCCGCGCACTGATCGACGAGGCGTCGTCGAAGCTGGGCTAGGTTTCGGCTGCGGCCCTGAGCGTGGCTTCGAATCCGGCCGCGGCAGTGTGGCCGCCGAATGGGCCGACGCCGGGCAGAGTCGCACCGGCGTCTCGATAGCGCCGAACCGCGTCTCGGACCACCCGCTCGTCCCCGATCGCAGCCAGCTCGTCGGGATTGAATCCGCCGGATTCCATCCCTTTGCGGTAGTACGGCAGCGATGAGTAGGTCTCGATCGTTTTCCCATAGACCTCGACGGCCTTGGCGCGATCCGAGGTGACGCACGCGTCGAAGCTGGCGACGATTTCAAAACCGTCCAGCGATTTGCCGGCTCTCTGACGACCCGCCGTCACCGCGGGCACGACGTGGTCGGCGATGTACGCGGGTGGGCACATGTAAAGGACCACCCCGTCCGCGAGCTCGCCGGCCAGCTCGAGCATCCGCGGGTTCACGGCCGAGATCATGATCGGCATCTCCGCGCGGCGCGGTCCCGAGTAGATCCATCGGGCGGTGAAGTACCGGCCTTCGAAGCTGCACCCGCCTTCGACGATGCTCGTGCGAACGATCGTCAGGTACTCGCGCATCGCCTCGACCGGGTGCTCGAGCTGCAGCCCCCACATGCCCTCGACCGTCGCCTTGTGGCTGACGCCGATGCCGAGGATGAAACGCCCTCCGGAGACCTCATCGAGGGTCGCCGCCATCTGTGTCATTGCAGTCGGATGTCGGGTGTAGATGGGCAGCACCCCGGTGCCGAACCTCACGAGCTGGGTGGCGGACGCATACGCCGCCAAAACGAGCGATGCGTCGCGAGCGTTCGGCAGCTGCGTGACCCAGACGGATTCGTAACCAAGCTTCTCGGCCAGCTTCGCCCGGCCGACGGAGTCCTCCAGCGTCCTGGTCGCCGACGCAAAAGCAGCAAGCCGCTCCATCATCCACGAATATATCCGGGCCGTGTCTCTAGCTCAGGCGCTGTTCATGGGTCTGCTCCAGGGCGCGAGCGAGCTGTTCCCGGTTTCCTCGCTCGGTCACGCCGTGCTGGTGCCGAGCCTGCTCCACTGGAGCTTCAAGCAATCGGACCCGTCGTTCGTGCCCTTCCTCGTCCTCCTCCACCTGGGCACCGCGAGCGCCCTACTGCTCATCTACCGGGACCAGTGGATCCAGATCATTCGCGGTTTCTTCACCGCCGCGATCAGCGGCCGCATCCGAAGCGACTCCGAACGGCTCGCCATGCTGCTCCTCGTCGGCACCCTCCCGGCAGCGGTGCTGGGCGTTTTTCTCGAAGGCCGCATCAAAACGCTCTTCGCCAGTCCTTACCTGGCGGCCGGCTTCCTGGTCCTGAATGGAATCCTGATGCTCGGCTTCGAGCTGCTCCGCCGCCGTCGCGAGTCAGGCGTCTCGCGAGAGGAACAGGAGTCGCACTTTGCCCAGGCCGAGAAGATCAGCTTTATCGCTGCCGCGATCGTGGGCGCGTGCCAGTCGCTCGCGTTTGTGCCGGGCATCTCGCGCTCGGGCATCACCATCGGAGGCGGGCTGCTTGCAGGCTTGCGTCACCAGGAGGCGGCGCGCTTCTCCTTCCTGCTCGCCACGCCGGTGATCCTTGGCGCCGGCATCGTCGAGGTGCCTCAGCTGTTCGCGAGCGGCGTGCCGCTTGGTGAATACGTCGCGGGCGCCGTGCTGTCCGGAATCGCCGCCTACGCGAGCGCGCGATTCCTTCTGCGCTACTTTCGCTCGGGCCGGCTCGACCCTTACGGCGTGTACTGCATCGCCGCCGGGCTCGTCAGCCTGGCTTTGTTACATTTCAACCCGTGAGAACAAATAGTTTTGCTGTGGTGCTGGCACTGCTTGGAATCCTGTTCGTCATCGCGGCGGTCCTGTATGCGATCGGCGGCATGCTGCCGACATTCACGTCCTCAGCGACCGCAGGCCCGCACTACAAGCACGCGATCCTCTTCGCGGTGCTCGCGGTGGCCAGCTTCGTCGGCGCCAACTTCGCGCGGCCGAAACTCGTCTGACCCTCAGCCTCTGGGCTTTGGCGTCTAGACCTTAGCGGCGACTCGCTCCGGAACCTGACGGCCGGTGACGTCGCGCTCACCGACCCGAATGTCCTCGTGATACACGGCGTCGGCGTTGACCTTCCAGGGATCAAGCCTTGACGAGCCGATGATGCTCCGCGCCACGAGGAGCGCGGTCATCATCGAGTGGTCCTGGTTGTTGTACTTGTGCATGCCGTTGCGGCCGGCCAGGTACAGATTGGGAAGCGCGCTGCGCAGGTATTCGCGAACGATTGCGACGTTGGCCTGGTAGCTGTCGTCGTACACGGGATAGGCCTTCTGCTGGCGCACGACAACGCCATCGAAAACCTCGTCCGCCGAGCAGATGCCAAGGTGGCCAAGCTCTTTCTTGGCGAGGTCGAGCAGCTCGCGGTCGGCCATGGTCCACAGGCCGTCGCCTTCGAAGCAGAAGTACTCGAGGCCCAAGCAAGTCTTCGATTGATCGGGCACCATGTCGGGGCTCCAGTTCTTGAAGTTCTGAATCCGGCCAACCCGCACGCCCGGATCATGGATGTAGATCCAGTTATCAGGGAAAACGTTGGGCCTGTCGATCATCAGGGCGATGCTGATGAAGTCTCGATAGCCGAGACTGTTGGCTGCCTGCCGGACCTTTTCCGGCACAGGCGGGTCGAGCTTCGCGACCAGCTCCCGAATGGGGATGCTGGAGATGAAATCCGTGCCGTCATGGGTCTCGCTGCGCCCTTCGTCAGTTGTCGTCACCACCCCGGTGACGCGGCCGCCTGCATGTTCGACTCGGGTCACCGCGCGGCCGAGGAGAACCGGATGACCCTTCGTCTGGCTGATCTCGGCAACGCGTTCCCACATCTGACCCGGTCCAAAGCGCGGGTAGCGGAACCTGTCGATCAGGGTCGTCACGATCTCGCCGCGACGATTCGCTTTGCGGGCCGGCAGCAGCGCGCTGCGCAGGACGACCCACAGGTCGAGACTCTTGATGCGCTGCGCTGCCCAGTCGGCTGAGAGCTCTTTGGTGCTGATGCCCCACACCTTTTCCGTGTAGGTCTTGAAGAAGATGTTGAACAGGCGCCACCCGAACTGGTTCCTCACCCAGTCCTCGAGGGTCTTTGGATTCCTGATGGGCTGGACGCGGGCGCGGGCATAGCTGGCGAGGCAGAGAGCCGCCTCGACGGGGCCCAGGTTCCACAGTGCGTTCATCGCCTTGATCGGATAGGCGAAGAAGCGACCTCGGTAGTAGATGCGCGACAGCCGGCCGCGAGTCAGCATCTCGTCGCCGAGGATCTCGGTCCAGAGGTCCTCGACCTCTTCGTTCTTTGAGAAGAACCGATGGCCGCCGATGTCGAAGCGGTAGCCCTCGTGCTCCACGGTCCGGGCGAGGCCGCCAACCTGGCGTGGGTCTTTCTCGACGACCGTGACCGGGATGTCGTGCTTGTGCAGCTCGTACGCGGCGGTAAGGCCGGCCGGGCCTGCACCCATTACGACTACGTGCTTGCGGTCTCCGCTCCCGACCAAGGTGGCCACAGTATCAACGGGAGTAACTGGTTCAGCCGCCCCTTATTTGCGATTTGAGCGTCGAATCAGTTCAGCGGTCCCTTGCTTCGGACTTCGTCGACTTTGACCAGCGCGTCCCGAAGGCCCTTGATCCAGTCGGCCTGGTGCTGGCCGACCAGGCGGACGCACCAGGCGAGCGCCTCGCTCCGGCTCCGGGCCACTCCGCCGGCCACGAGCGTGTCGAGGATCGACCGCTCGTTCATGCGCAGGCGAGTCATCACCGGCATGCTCAGCGTGGTGAAGATCTTCTCCTGGTCACCGCACCGGGCACCCCACGCCACCTTGCGCCGGAACTGTCGCTCGGCCTCCCGGGCGATCCGGATCCGATCGTCTCGGGTCTCTTCGCGGAACCGCTCGATGCGGGCCATCCGTGCCGCCGCCCTGGCGTCCGCGGAGGTGGCGCCAGCCAGCTCGACGTCGGCCAGCGTGCCCACAACGAGGATCTCCTCGCCGTCAGCGGCGACGTCGGGCGGGCCGACAAACCAGGCTTCCGGCACGCGGCGGGCGAACCAGACACGGACGTCCTCAGGCATCGATTACAACGTTACATTTCAGACCCCCGCCCTGTCCCGACTACGCCGCGGCGTCTTTCGGCTTGCGGTCCACGAACTGCAGCACCTCGACGATGACCTCGGTCTTGTACCGCTTCTGACCGGCGGTGTCCTCCCAGGAGCTCGTGTGGAGCCTGCCTTCGGCGTAGACGGGCCGCCCTTTCTGCAGGTACTGGCCCGCGAACTCAGCCAGCTTGCCAAAGGCGACGAGGCTGTGGAACTCGGCCTGCTCTTTGCTCTTGCCTTCTTCGTCTTTGCCGGCGTACGTGTTGGTCGCCAGGCGCAGCTTGGCGACGTACGTGCCTTTCGGCGTCGCCTTGACGTCGGGGTCGGCCGTCAGGTTGCCTATGAGAATGACCTTGTTGACCATCGCATCACCTCCGTGAGATGGGTTCAAGGCTAGGCATCGCTCGCGCCAATTCCTACCCAGCCTGTTAAGACGACAGGAAGACCGCTGGATCGACCGGTACGCCATCGACGTCGATCTGCAGGTGGACGTGCGGACCAGTCGCGAGGCCGGTCGCGCCGACCAACCCGATCACCTGCCCTGCCACGACGTGGTCGCCTGCCTGGACACGGAACGCGGAGAGGTGGCAGTACAGGACGCGTACGCGCGAATCCATAAAGACCTCGACGAACTGGCCTGCGCCGGCCGGGTCGTAACCGATGAACGCCAGGCCCGCCGTGGCCGAATGGACCTCGGTGCCGGACGCGGCGGCGAGATCCACGCCGGTATGGATGTGATGGAGCGGGCACGTAGGGTTGATTGGCTCGAGGGCAAGGCTGGTGCACCCGAACGGCTGGCTGATCGTGGCGCCGAGCACCACGGCCTCGACGGGCATCCGGACCTGGTCGGGCACCTGCGTGGCCGCAACCAGCCACAACACGAGCGCTCCGGCCCCAGCGAGGAAAAAGCGGATCACGCCTTCGCCAGCGCGTGAGCGACATGGGTGAAGGAGGTGTGGACGAGCGATTGCAGCTTGTGTGCGGCCTTCTCCGATCCGCCGAACGCGCCGGGCACCTTGAATACGATCAGGAGCGACGCCAGCGCAAACAGGTGGTGCACCGGGCTGACGCCGTCATGCTCGAGGGCGAATCCGATGGCGAGCACGAACAGCTGCACAGGCTGCATCAGCAGGTTCGAGGCAAAGTGCGACGCCCACATCTTCGAGACGTGGTTTGTCTCCGGCAGCATGAACAGCAGCGCCGCGATCGGGGCCGTGATCGCGAGCACGATCAGCACCGCATAGCGGATCAGGTAGGTGATGGCGAGGACTCCGTATCCGGCCGCGAGCGCGGCCGTGGTCACGATCTCCCACGTCCCTTCACTGGCGTTGTGAGCCATGCCCCTCGCGAATGTCGACATGTCATCGAGCGTCGTAAAGCCCGGAAGGACGTGGTTGATGGAGTTGGTCGCGGCGACGCCCATCTGGAACAGAGGCATCGCGAAGTTGATCAGGACTGCGGCCATGAACAGCCGCGGCAGCAAGATGCGCGCCGTGTACTGCGTGAAAAGGCCGTGGCCCCACATGATCCGGTACGACGCCCACAGTGCAATCAGGGCTAGCCCTCCGTTGGCGACGAGCTGGACCTTCGGCTCGAAGCGCTGAATGACGATCGCGTTGACGAAATCACCGCCCGTGTCGATGTCAGTGGTGCTGAGGACGAAGTTGAACCAGACATTGAGCAGCAGCCCGACGCTGTCGTCCAGCACCTTCGCCAGGACCAGGTTGGGATGGAGGAGCGTTTCGAGGTACGCGTTCAGGCGGGACAGCTCCGCGATGAGCTGCCAGGGGAGGCTCATCGACTAGCGCGTCGGTACAGAGCTCGTGAGGATGCTGACCAGTGAGCTTGCGACCTCGACGCCAATGGTTCCCACGACGATGCGCTGGATCCACTGCTTGGCCGCAAGTGCCGACTTCGACTCGACCGCCGTGATCTTCCAGATGAACGCGAAGATGAACGCCAGCGCGCCGATCGAACCAACCAGCGCCTGGCCTATGTGGATCCACGTGCTGATGAGATTCGTGATGGGTGTGATGTCCGGTTCGCCGGCCAAGAAAAGCATGTGCGCCTCCAGTTCTTTTCGCGGCACGCTACCGGCCGCGAAGGCGCGCGAGAACCCTGGTTGTTAAGACCGACTCTTCAGGCGGGACTCCACACCGTCGAGCAGAATTTCCAGCGCCGAGGCGGCCTTGCCTGACGGCTGAGGCTGAACCGTCGCCGCCTCGAGTGGACGCACCCGGGGCACGTACGCGTCGAGCTTGAAGTCGACGACGCCGCTGCTCACGTCCAGCTCGTAGCGATCTGGCGCCCCGATCGCGCCTTTGCTCTGCCAGTGGACGTCGAACACGGCGACCTTGGTCGAGAACTCTTCGAGCCGCAGCTTGAAGGCTCCGGTGTGGACCATCGCCACCAGCGCCGCATCTTTTGGCCGCTGCATTGCCACGTTGACCACGCCGCTCGAGATATGAATCGGCACCACGCCGCGCGGCGCCGGCAGCGAGCAATCGATGTTGGCCGCCCCGCTGTCGACCCAGATCTCGCGCACGTCGAGGCCCGCCAGGTCGAGCTCCGTATTCCAGGTCGGCGCCTGGACCTTGAACTTCCATGGCCGGCGCGGATTGAGCTCGATCTCTCCGCGTCCGCCGCCGCGCAGCCGGCGCACCACCACCGTCTCGCCGCGCACGACGGCCGGCGCGGCGCCGCTTCTGTCGTGCGGAATCTGAATCAGCTCGCGCATGTCTGGCGGCCCAGCGCGCAACACGACACCGCGTGAACCGCTGTCGATGGCGATGGAAGCCGGCTCGGCGAAGGACTTCGTTTCTGCTTGCGGGCGATCCAGGAGAGCGGGTCCGGTGATCACGTAAGTCATGACGAATCGAGCGAGGTCGCGGGCTTCCGCCGCCGGAAGGCCTGCCCCGCGGAGCTGCTCCGCGAGGTCGGCGTACGTGTCGCTCCGCTCGAGCGCCTCCGGCACCTCCAGCAGGATTCGGTTCGCGTCGTTTTGGGCCGCTACGCGCGTACGCAGCGCCTCCCCGATCGCCAGGACCGTTTCGCGCCACGTCGCGCGGCGGCGCGGCCGGGTGACCGATTCCAGGATTGCTTCCGCCAGCAGCTCCAACAGCTCGCGCCGGTCTCGGACGTGCCAGTACAGCGAAGCTGCCTTGACGTCCAGGCGGTCAGCCAGGGCGCGCATCGAGAGGCCGTCGAGCCCCTCCTCGTTGATCAGCTGCAGTGCGGCTTCGACGAGTCGCTCCCGGGTCAGCCCGCTGCGCTGCTTCTCTTCCTCTGGGCTCAACGTTGCGAATTCTCCTCTAAATCCCTTAGTGACGCTTGCATTCCTAACGCTGTTAGGTATAACCTTAGCACCGACATACCTAACAGTGTTAGAGAAACAGGAGAAATGGACAATGGAAGACAACCGCTGGAGCGCCTGGAGCTCCCCCGTCGGACTGGGCGCGTTTTTCGTGCTGATCGCGATCGCGGTCGACCTGGTGAGGCTCGCGTTCAAATGAGCGCGCGGCTGAGAGACCTTCCGCTCGAGCTTGGCGCCGTCGCGGGGCCAGTCCTCATGACGGCGGCCTGGCTCGTCCTCGGCGCGGTGAGCCCCGGCTACACGATGTGGGGCGTCCACGTCGCGCCGTACTCGCCGATAAGACAGCCCATCAGCGGACTCGGCCTCGGGCCCACCGGGCCGTTCATGAACGCCGCCTTCATCGTCAGCGGCGTCCTGATGGTCCTGGGCGCGTACGGGATTTTCGAGCGCATCCCCGAGCTACGAGCGAGATACATATGCGCACCACTGATGGCCCTTCCCGGGTTCGGGAGCGTCATCGACGGCGTCTTCACCTTCGAGCACTTCCTACCTCACACGAGCGGTTTTCTGTTGGTGCTGGCCACAGTTCCCGGTTTCTCAGTCACCGGCTTCTTTCTTCGTCGCCTGCCCGAGTGGCGCGCTTTGGGCGCGTGGCTCATCGCCGCCGGTCCGATCACGCTGGCCCTGGTAATCCTCTATTTCGCGACCTTCACGCCAACCATCCAGGGCACCCAGACGGGCGTGGCTGGGCTGACGGAACGCCTCGCCGTCACCGAAATCGACGCTTGGTACGTGGTGCTCGGCTGGACCGCATTCAGCAAGCGCAATCAGTCAGACCGCAATCCCAGTCAGGCCACCGCGCTTCCCCGCGCGGAAGCATGACGGCATCGAATCAATTGAAGGAGAGAATTTCAATGACCACCGTTCGCAACCACCCGATGGCCGCGCTGGGC
>DATEGL010000257.1:0-15002 GCA_035280145.1 Candidatus Dormiibacterota bacterium
CCGTAGAACCGTCCACAGCGCCCGCCTGATCTCTCCCTGCGAAACCTTCGAGGCGCCGGCGATGCGGTCCTCGAACTGGATCGGCACCTCGACGACCGGATAGCCGAGCCGGACCGTCCGATGCACCATCTCGATCTGAAAGGAATAGCCCTGGGACAGAACCTCGTCGAGCTTGATTGCCGCGAGCAGCTCGCGGGTGTAGCAGCGAAACCCCGACGTGCAGTCACGGACCCTCAGGCCGAGCAGCGTTCGGCAATAGACGTTTGCCCCCCACGAAAGCAGGAGCCTGTGCACCGGCCAACCGACGATGCGGCCGCCCCGCATGTAGCGAGAGCCGACGGCCAGCCCACCGGAGCCACGTGCTGCGTCCACGATCGACTCGAGATCGCGCGACCGGTGCGACCCGTCGGCGTCCATCTCGACGAACAGCGCCGAGCCTTCGACCATGCCGATCCGGAATGCCTCCTCGTAGGCGCTGCCGATGCCGAGCTTGCTGTCTCGGTGCAGCACGCGGACGCCGGTGTCCGACTCCGCCAGGCCGTCCGCGATATCACCCGTCCCGTCGGGCGAAGCGTCGTCGACGATCAGCACGTCGTGCCCGAGATGGCGGACGCCGGCAACCACTCGCTCGAGGTTCTCGCGCTCGTTGAAGGTCGGCAGCACGACGAGCACCTCGGTCGGCGCTGACGTCCGCTCGGTGAGCTTCACCCGCGCAGCCTGAGCCGGATCACGTGCGTCAGCATGTCGAGTGAGCTACGGACCGGGCTGACCTTGGTCGGCGCCGAGTTCCTCCATACGACCGGCACCTCGACGATCTTCACCCCCTGCTTGCGGGCGCGATAGAGCACCTCAGGATCGAAGCCGAATCCGTCTGTTTCGAGGTGCGCGAAGACCCGCCGCGCAACGTCGCCGCGAAACAGCTTGAAGCCGCACTGCGTGTCCCAGATGCCAGGCAGCAGCACCGCCTGGACGATCAGGTTGAAGCCCTTGCCCATGACGACCCGGTACAGCGGCTGAGACACCTCCACGCGCGATGCGCGGAGAGCGCGCGACCCGATCGCCACCCCCACCCCGTCTTTGAGCGCTGCCTCGAGCTTGTCGAGCTCCTCGATCGGCGTCGAGAGATCGGCGTCGGTGATGAGAATCTCGTCGCCTGTGGCCGTTTCCACCCCCAGCGCCAGGGCTCGACCTTTGCCGCGGTTGTGTGTCAGGGCTGCGATGCGAACAGCCTCGTTCTTCTCAGCGGCCGCATCCATCAGCTTGCGGGTCCCATCGCTGCTGCCGTCGTCGACGAGGACCAGCTCGTATGGTCTCTGCCTGGCGCCGAGAAAGCGTTCGATCTGCTCAACAGTGCGGGGCAGGCGCCGCTCCTCGTTGTAGCAGGGGACGACCACGCTGAGCACGAGGGCGGATGTTAATGCCGTGCGCTCAGAACCTTGATCGCGTAGATCGGCAGCACTGCCATCCGGCGGACCCGCCACGGCTGGCGGAAGAGGCGGTGCAGCCACTCGAGACCTGCCCGCCGCATCCACTCCGGCGCGCGCGTCACCCGACCGGACAGGTAGTCGAACGCGCCTCCCACACCAACAGCCACCCCCACCCCAAGGCGTGCGCCCAAACGGGCGATCCAGAGCTCCTGAGCCGGCGCGCCGTAAGCCACGAGGAGGACCTGGGTTCCGTGCTCGTGGATCAGCTTCAGAGTCTCGTCGTCCTGCGAGGCGTCCGGGGCACCCGAATGCGAGGCGACGTTCAGCGTCGGACTGACTCGGCGCAGCCGTTCGGCCAAGGCAGCGCCAACCTCGGGCGCCGCGCCCAGGAGGAAAAGCTTGAAGCCGCGCCTGGCGCACATCTCGGCCACCGGCTCCACAATGTCGACGCCGGCGACCGGGCCCCTGATCGCACAGCCCTGCCGGCGCGCGGCCCACACGACGCCGACTCCATCCGCCAGGCACAACGCCGCCGAATCGAGAACCCGCGCAAACTCGCCGTCATTCTGCGCACGCATCACGAATTCAGGGTTCACCGTCGCGACGAGGTGAGGTCCGCCTTCGTCGACGAAGCGCTCGATCTCCTCGAGTGCCTGGCCCATGTCAACACAGTCGACCCTGACGCCCAGGATCCGAGCCTGGCTCAAACGCCCGGCTTGACGCTCACGCTCTGAATCGTCACCGACGGCATGCTGACGCCGAGGTTCGTGATGAAGTCTGCGAGCGACTCACCGCCACCCACGCGCGTGCGGGCCCACGTGTAGCGGTTGTCGCGACTGTGCATCAACGACTCCTGCTCGGTGACCGCGGTGTCGTAACCAGCCTGCTGGACCTCGTAAACCGTCAGCGCGTTGAACTTCCCGGACGGATACGCAAAGTCCAGGATCGAGTGACCTAGCAGCCCCTCGAGCCAGTGCTTCGACTGCACCAGCTCGTACATGGCGCCGCCGAAGGACATGCCGGCGAGATTGGCGTGATTCATCGTGTGGGAAGCGATCTCGATCCCGCCGTGGTCCATGTCGAGGATCTGGTCCCGGGTCACGTACTCGTATCGATCTACGAAGTTGGGGACGATGTAGGCGACCGCCGTGAACGCATGTGCGCGAAGGAGCGGGTATGCCGCGGTGTAAAGGTCGCGATAGCCATCGTCCAGTGTGATCACGACCGGCCGCGACGGCAGAGCCTGGGTCCCGGCGAAGTAGGCGCGAATCTGGTCGAAGGTCACGGTGTGATAGCCGTTCGCAGCCAGCCAGTCCAGCTGCGCGTTGAAGACGTCAGGCTCGACCGAGAGCCGGAAGCCCATCGGGTCCCACAGCATGGACGGCTGAGGCCGGATGTAGTGGTACATCAGGATGGGCAGACGGAGCGTGGCCGTGCCCAGGGGGATGACCTCGTGCCTGCGGATGAAGTACTCGCGGCCCGTCGTGTCCGCCGCCGGGACCTGAACCGGGACGAACTGGACCGCGGCCGTCGCGCTGACGGGTGCCTTGGCCCGTGGCGCCGAATCGTCGAGCTGGAGCACGTAGGCCGTCGACGCCATCAGTGCGACAACCATCACAACATGGCTGATCGCTCGCCCCATTTGCCGATAGCTTAAGGTCGTCGAGGAGGTGCGTGAGAGTACCGGTTCGCTGACCGTCGCCGTCGATTTGAATCCGGCGACCAGGAAGGTCTTTACCGGCACTGAGCTTTTCACGCGCGAGGTGTGCTCGCGACTGCCGCACCTCCTGCCCGAAGTCCGCTGGCGGTTCTATGCCTCCCGCCCAAAGTCGGGCCTCGGCGTCGACCCGGTCGTGCTTCCATTCCCTCGGCTGTGGTCGCAGGTGAGGCTGCCGATCGCCCTGGCGGGCGAGCGACCGGACATGCTCTTCGTGCCGGCTCACGTGGTCCCGTTCGCGTGGCCGGGGAGGGTGCTGACGGTCGTTCACGACCTCGCCTTCGAGCGATTCCCGAGCGCGTACACGCTTGCCGATCGCGCCTACCTTCAGCTGACGACCCGCTGGGCGGTGGCCCGCTCGCGACTCCTCATCGCGGTCTCGGACTCGACCAGGCGCGACCTTGTAGACCGTTACGGGGTGGCGCCGGACCGGGTCCGCGTGGTCCCACTGGGGATCAGCCCGCCGGCTGTTGCGGCTGCTCCCGCGTCGAGACTCACCGAGCTCGGCGTGGACGGGAATTTCGTCCTCCAGGTGGGTCGGGTCGAGCCTCGCAAGAACCAGTCGGCCGCCCTCGCCGCGGTCGAGAAGCTCGACGGCGTCACCCTTGTTGTGGCTGGTCCGGAAAGCGATCGCCTGTTGAGCGCGCGACTGCGCGCCTCCACGCGCTGCCGCGTGGTCGGTTCGGTCGACCAGCCAACGCTCGAGCTCCTCTACGACCGGGCTCAAGCCGTGGTGGTGCCGAGCCTCTACGAGGGTTTCGGACTGCCTGTGCTCGAGGCGATGGCGCGGGGCAAGGTGGTGGTGGCCGCGATGGCGTCATCCCTCCCTGAGGTCGGCGGTGATGCCGCCCTCTATTTTCACGACGCGGCCGACCCGGATGAGCTGGCTCGAGTCATCGAGGTCGCCCTGGGCGATAAATCGCTGCGGGCCGAGCTGCAGAATGCCGGTCGGGCCCGCGCCGCGATGTTCACGTGGGACAAGACCGCCGCAGGCGTCGCCGCGGTGATCCAGGAGGCGCTTAGCTCCTGACAGCGTCGTCGATCGCGTTCCACGTCTGCCGCGCAGCACGCGGCCAGCTGAACTCTGCTGCTCGCAGAATGCCGCGGTGGCGAAGGTCGGCCGCGAGCTCCGTGTCGCCCAGCAAACGTTCGAGCTCCGCGCGCCAGGCGTCCGGGTCGTCAGCCGGAACGACGATCCCGGCGTCGTCCACAACTTCGGGCAGGCTCGAACGGTCGGACACTACGACCGGCGTTCCGCACGCCATCGCTTCCAGCGGTGGCAGCCCAAAACCCTCGTACCACGCTGGGTGGGCGAGGATCCGCGCGAGGTTGTAGATCGCGGGCAGCTCGTCGGCGTCGACCGAGTCGAGGTGGTGAAGCCGCGGACCGAGGCGAGCCATCTTGTCACGGATCGCCTCGTAGAGCCATCCCCACGATCCCACGACAACGAGGTCTGGGCGGTCGCGCATCATCGCCCAGGCGCTGAGCAACGTCTCGAGGTTCTTGCGAGGCTCGACGGTGCCGACGAAGAGGATGAATCGCTCCGGCAGCTTCAGGCGGGCTCGCGCCTCGGCCTTCTCTTCGGCGCTCATCGGTCGCAGCTTCGGCGAGATGCCGTGGTGGACGACCGCGATCCGTGCCCGGTCGCGCCCAAAGATTTCGACGATGTCGCGCGCCGTGTTCTCAGAGACAGCGATCACGACGTCGGCGCGGAGAACGGACCGGGGCACGACCAGGCGAGTGGCAAGCGGCTGCCGGGCTGGGAACCACCTGGGATTGCGGTAAATGGCCAGGTCGTGGACGGTGATGACCGTCGGACAGCCGACGCCCGCCAGCGGCAGCGCCCCTGCCGGTCCGAAATACGCGTCAGGCCGGAGCGCGCGAATCATGCCCGGCCACTGGAGATGGCGCCCGATGAGCCTGGTCGCCGGCAGCAGCCGGTAGTCGGTGCTGGGGACATGCATCGCCGCTCGCCGCGGACCGAAAACGGTCAACTTCCAGTCGGGCCGCTCGACCGCGATGGCACGCAGGATTTGAGTCGTGTAAACGCCGACGCCCGCGCGCGGGCGCTCCAGGCCGGAGCCGTCTACGACCAGTCGGCGATGAGTCAGCGCAGGTAGCTCTGGTTTCGTTTCAGAACTTCGAAGTTTTCCAACGCCAGGCCGGTCCCGCGCACCACCGAGGTCTGCGGTTCGTCTGCCACGACAGTCGTGATACCAGTGTGCATGGCGAGGTACCTGTCGAGGCCGCGCAGCTGCGCCCCGCCGCCAGACAGCACGATGCCGCGATCGAAAATGTCAGCCGCGAGCTCGGGCGGTGTTTCCTCCAGCACATCCCGCACCGCGCCGACGATCAGGCGCAGCGGCTCCTGGATCGCCTCCGCGATGTCGTTGGAGGAGACCTCGACGTTGCGTGGCAGGCCCGTAACCAGATCGCGGCCGCGTACCTCAGCAACGAGCGGCTGCTTCATCGGCACCGCCGCCCCGGCGGCGATCTTGGCCTCTTCGGCCGTGCGCTCACCGATGAGCAGGTTGTGCCGGCGCTTCATGTACGTAGCGATGGCGTCGTCGACGCGATTCCCCCCGACCCGGATGGAATGCGCCACGACCATGCCGGACAGCGAGATGACCGCGACCTCGGTCGTGCCGCCCCCGATATCACAGACCGCGTTGCCGCGCGGCTCGGCGATGGGCAGGCCCGCGCCGATGGCAGCAGCAAGCGGCTCGTCGATGAGCCACGCTTGCCGCGCGCCGGCGGAGATGGCGGCTTCCGTGACGGCCCGCCGCTCCACCGACGTCACACCTGAGGGGACGCAGATCATGATCTCGGGCTTGAACAGGCGCTGGCGGCCCTGCACCTTGCCAATCAGGTGGTGCAGCATGCCTTCGGTCACCACGAAATCGGCGATCACGCCGTCACGCATCGGACGCACGACCTGAATCGACTCCGGCGCCCGGCCGACCATCTCGAAGGCTTTCGACCCAACGGCAAGAATGCGCGATCCGTCGCGGTTCACGGCCACCAGCGACGGCTCGTTGACCACGATCCCCTCGCCTTTGACGTAGATCAGCACCGTCGAGGTTCCGAGGTCGATCCCGATCTTCCTCGACAGGATCGACATCACTCGTGCACGAACTGATCGCCGGCTGAGTCCGAGTCCACGCTCACGGTCTTGATCCGCGCGCCGACGGCCGACAGCTTCCCCGCCATGTCCTCGTAGCCGCGGTCTACGTGCCAGACGTTGTGCAGCAGACTGTCGCCCTCGGCACACAGTGCGGCGATCACAAGGGCGGCGCCGGACCGGATGTCGGGAATCGCCACCTCGGTGCCGTGCAGCCGGCAAGGCCCGTGAACGATGGCGTGGAGGCGCCCCTCGACAGTGATGCCGGCACCCATCTTGGCCAGCTCACGAACGTGCTGGAACCGGTTCTCGTGGACGTATTCGGAGATGACGCTTTCGCCGTCGGCCTGGGTCATCAGCGCCATGTACTGCGCCTGCAGGTCGGTCGGGAAACCGGGAAACGTCCACGTCGACATGTCGATTGGGCGCAGGCCGATTCCCGATCGCCCGACACGGAAAAAGCCGTCTCCGGTCTCGGTATGGGCGCCTGCCTGCTCGAGCTTCAGTAGCAGGACCTGCAGGTCTTGCGGCCGGCTGCACTCGATCCGCAGCTCTCCGCCGGCGGCCGAGACCGCGATCGCGTACGTGCCGGCCTCGAGGTAATCGGCGACCACAGTGTGCTCGGCGCCGCCCAACTCAGACGTGCCGTCGACGATCAGCCGCTCCGTGCCGACCCCGTCGATGCGCGCGCCCATCTTGATCAGCAGCCGGCACAGGTCCTGGACGTGGGGCTCGCGAGCGGCGTTGAAGATCTCTGTTCGTCCCTCGGCTCGGACCGCAGCAAGCAGGATGTTCTCCGTCCCGGTCACGGTCGGCAGGTCGAACACGATTCGGTCACCGCGCAAGCGGTCCACCGTGGCGACGATCTCGTCCTTCGTCTCGTTGATGTGCGCGCCCATCTGCCGCAGCCCGCGGAGGTGCTGCTCGACGCGGCGGAGCCCGATGTCATCGCCGCCTGGTCGAGGCAGGCGGGCCTTGCCAAATCGGGCAAGCAGGGCGCCAAGCAGAAGGATCGTCGCCCTCATCCGTCGGCCGAGCTCGTCTGGGACGTCGCTGCGCACCACGCTACGCGTGTCGAGCGTGACCACTCCGTCACCCTCCACCCTTCCACCGAGCTCGCGAAGGATTTCGCCCATGACCGCCGTGTCGGTCACACGCGGCACGTTGTGCAGCTTCACCCGTTCGGTCGTCAGCAGCGCGGCGGCCATCTCGGGAAGCGCGGCATTCTTCGCCCCGCTGACGCATATGTCGCCCGCCAGTCGCGCGCCTCCAGTGATCTGGAACGCGCGGTCACGCCCACGCATCAACGGGTGAGCGTACTAGGTGGGACCTGCCCGCCGAGCCCTTGCCAGGCGTAAGCGAGCTTCCGCCATGGCGAGCGCATTCTGGAACTCGATCTCTTCTGCTGCGGTCAGCGTGCCGGCCAGCTTCTCCTGCGCGCGCCGACGCGCCTCCTCAGCGCTGGCGACCGAGATCTCCTCCGCGTGCTCGGCCACGTCGGCGAGCACAGTCACGCGTTCCGGCAGGACCTCGAGGAAGCCGCCGCCCACGAACAGCACCTGCTCCTCCCCGCCGAACGTCTCCTGGATGCGAAGCGGTCCGGGTTTGAGGATCGTCATCAGCGGCGCGTGCCTCGCGAGCACGCCGAGCTCGCCCTCGGCGCCGTTCGCGATCATGAACTCGACCTCGCCTTCGAACAGGCTTCGCTCGACGCTCACGACCCGGAGGGGGTACTTCACTGCTTCCGCATCCGTTCGCCCTGCTCGCGCGCTTCATCGATGGTGCCGACCATGTAGAAAGCCTGCTCCGGCAGGTCGTCGTGCTTGCCCTCGAGGATCTCCTTGAACCCGCGGACCGTCTCCTCCCTGGAGACGTACTTGCCCTCACGGCCGGTGAATCGCTGCGCCACGTTGAATGGCTGCGACAGGAAGCGCTGCACCTTGCGGGCACGCGACACCGCCTGCTTGTCGTCCTCCGACAGCTCCTCGATGCCGAGGATGGCGATGATGTCCTGCAGGTCCTTGTAGCGCTGCATGATCTTCTTCACGCCGTTCGCCGCGTCGAAGTGATCCTGGCCGACGATCGACGGTTCGACGAATCGGCTCGAAGATCCAAGCGGATCCACCGCCGGGTAGATTCCGATCTCGACCAGCGAGCGCTGCAACGTCAGGGTGGCGCCGAGGTGCGCAAACACGGTCTGGATGGCGGGGTCCGTGTAGTCGTCCGCAGGCACGTAGACGGCCTGCACGGAGGTGATGGACCCCTTGTGCGTGGAGGTGATCCGCTCCTGGAGCTCGCCCATCTCGCTGGCGAGCGTGGGCTGGTAGCCGACGGCCGAGGGCATGCGCCCGAGAAGCGCGGACACCTCGGCTCCAGCGAGCAGGTACCGAAAGATGTTGTCGACGAAGAGGAGCACGTCCGCACCTTCCTCGTCGCGGAAGTACTCGGCCATCGTCAGGCCGGTCAGGCCGACTCGTGCTCGGGCGCCCGGTGGCTCGTTCATCTGACCGAAGACCATCGCCGTCTGCGGCAGCACGCCCGCGTCACCCATCTCTACGTAGAAGTCGTTGCCTTCGCGCGTTCGCTCCCCCACTCCCGCGAAAACTGACCGCCCCTTATGCGCGTAGGCGATGTTGCGGATGAGCTCCTGCACGATCACGGTCTTGCCCGTTCCGGCTCCGCCGAAGAGGCCGATCTTCGATCCCTTCGCAAACGTGCAGATCAGGTCGATGACCTTGATGCCGGTCTCGAGGATCTCGATCTTCGCTTCCTGCTCGACCAGGGCCGGCGCGGGTCGATGGATCGGCCAGCGGACGGTTCCCTCTGGGGTCGGCTCGTCGTCGATGGCCTCACCGACCACATTGAACAGCCGGCCAAGCGTCTCGACGCCGACCGGCACGACAATTGGCGACCCCGTCGCAGCGACGACGTCCCCACGGCGCATGCCGTCGGTCGAGTCCATCGCGATGGTCCGGACCACGTTGTCGCCGACATCGGCCTGCACCTCGAGCACCACCCGGCGGTCTCCGACCTTTGCTTCCAGAGCCTCAAAAAGTTCGGGCGCCTGGCCTGGATCGAACTCGACGTCGACGACCGCGCCGATCACCTCGACGATGCGGCCGCTGCGAGATGTCTTCTTCTTGTCCGGTTTTTCATGCGCCATGGATTTCGTTTTCGCCATCTGCTCTCCTTCCTAGCCCGAGGCGGTGACAGCTTGCGCGCCACTGACGATGTCCATCAACTCGGTCGTGATGCCTTCCTGTCGAACCTTGTTTGCGAAAAGGGTCAGCGCGTTGATCAGGTCCCCCGCCGCGTTGGTCGCGTTCTGCATGGCGATCATCTTTGCCGAGTACTCGCTGGCCTTGTTCTCGAGCACCGCCTGGAAGACCTGCGTTTCGACGTAGCGGGGAAGCAGGCCGTCGAGCACCGACTCCGGATCGGGCTCATAGATGTAGTCCGCCCGTTGACCTTCTTGCTGCCCCTCGCGTTTGGGGATCTCGGCGGGGATGAGAACGCGGACCGTCGGCTCTTGCTTGAGCGTCGAGATCCACTTCGCATAACAGATGAGAACTGCGTCCGTGTTGCCTTTCGTGTATTCCTCCAGCGCGACGGTCACGGCGGGCAGCACTTGCGCCTGGCTGGGCCGGTCCGGCAGGTTGCTGACCTCCGCGATCACGTCGCGGCGGTAACGAAGCAGGAAGTCGCGACCCTTCCGGCCGAGGGTCACGTACTGCGGATGATCGGCGTAGTTCGCCTGCATGTAGCGGGTCGCTGCTCGGATGTTGTTGACGTTGATCGCCCCGGCGAGCCCCTTGTCGGTCGTGACCAGGATCATCACCGCGCGCTTGCCTTCGCGCCGGACCAGAAACGGGTGCTTGTACTCGGTCGCCCGCTCGGTCACGGTCTGCAGCACCTCGACCATCTTGTCCGCGTATGGCCGCGTCGCCTGCACAGCCGCCTGCGCCTTGCGCAGCCTCGTCGCGGCAACCACCTGCATCGCCTTGGTGATCTTCTGCGTGTTCTTGATCGAGTCGATGCGGCGGACGATGTCGCGGTACGCGGGCATCTACGACTTTGCCGCCGCCGCGGCCGCCTGAGGAGCGGGGTCGGGCTGATCCTGGTAACCGTCGACGCCGAACTGATGGTTGAACGTCGAGACGGCAGCGTTGAGACGGGCGAAGAGCTGGTCGTCCAGCGCTTTCTGCCTGTCGATCTCCTCCAACACGTCTACGCGCTCGCTCTTCAAAAAGCGCACGAAACCCGCCTCCCACTCGCGCACGCGCGCTACCGGGACCTTGTCGAGATGGCCCTGGGTGCCCGCGTAGATCACGGCCACCTGCTCAGCGAGCGGGACCGGCTGATATTTGTCCTGCTTCAAAAGCTCGGTCAACCGGGCTCCGCGTTCGAGCTGGTTCCGGCTTGCGGAGTCGAGGTCGGAGGCGAACTGCGCGAAAGCGGCAAGGTCACGGTACTGCGCAAGGTCGAGGCGCAGCTTGCCCGCCACCTGGCGCATCGCCTTCGTCTGTGCGTCACCGCCCACCCTCGACACCGAGATGCCCACGTTGAGCGCCGGGCGCTGACCCGCGTTGAACAGGTCTGCCTGTAGATAGATCTGGCCGTCCGTGATCGAGATGACGTTGGTCGGGATATAGGCCGAGACGTCATTCGCCTGCGTCTCGATGACCGGAAGCGCGGTCAGTGACCCGCCGCCGTGGGCCTGATTCATCTTGGCGGCTCGCTCGAGAAGTCGTGAATGCAGATAGAAGACGTCGCCCGGATAAGCCTCACGGCCGGGCGGGCGTCGCAGCGTCGCCGAGAGCTGGCGATAGGCCCACGCCTGCTTGGTCAGGTCGTCGTAGCAGCAGAGCGCCTCTCGGCCGGTCTCCAGAAAATGCTCCCCCATAGCGGAGCCGGCGTAAGGGGCGATGTATTGCAGCGATGCCGGGTCCGCCGCCGACGCGGCGACGATGATGGTGTAATCCATCGCCCCGTTCTCTTCGAGCGTCGCGGCAACGCGGGCGATCGAGGCCGCGTTCTGACCGATCGCGACGTAGATGCAGAAGAGGTCTTTGCCCTTCTGGTTGATGATCGTGTCCAGCAGCACCGTGGTCTTGCCGGTGAAGCGGTCACCGATGATCAGCTCGCGCTGACCTCGACCGATCGGGATCATCGCATCGATCGCTTTGATGCCCGTCTGCACGGGGCTGTCGACGCGCTTGCGGGTGATGACGCCGGGCGCGATCCGCTCGAGCGGAAGTGTCTTGGACGTCTTGATCGGGCCTTTGCCGTCGAGGGGCACGCCGAGCGGGTTCACGATCCTGCCGAGCAGCTCGTCGCCAACTGGGACCTCGAGCAGACGCCCGGTGGTCCGCACCTCGTCGCCCTCGTGCAGGTGGCCGAAATCGCCCAGGATCACCGAGCGCACCTGGTCCTCCTCGAGGTTCAGGGCCAGCCCGAAAGTCTCGTGAGGAAACGAGAGCAGCTCACCCGCCATAGCGTTCTGGAGGCCGTAGATCTGCGCGATGCCGTCACCGACGGCGACGATCCGGCCCACGTCCGCGGCAATCAGGCTCGCGTCAAAGTCCTTGAGTCGTTCCTTGATTACCTCCGAGATCTCTTTGGTGCTGATGCCCACTGCTGGTTCTCTCCTTACGTGGCCGCCAGGCGGCGGCGCAGCTGCTGCAACCTGGTGGCGACGCTGGCGTCGATGACACGGTCGCCGTACTGAAGCTTCAGCCCGCCGATGATGCGGGGGTCGACGGCCAAGGTCAGGCGGACTTCCTTGTTCAGTCGCCGCGAGAGCCGTTTCTCGATCCGGTCGCGGTCCTCGGACTCGAGCTCGACTGCCGTGGTCACGGTCGCGCGCACTCGCCCCGCTGCGTCGTCGGCAAGTCGCTCGAACTCGCTATGGATTTCGGCCGCCTCGTGGATCCGGCCTGACTCGACCAGGAGGCGAGCCAGGTTCGTGGCCTCCTGGTCGAACAGGTGTGGCGCGGTTGCAATGAGCGCGTCTCGCTGCGTAGCCGGGATCGACCGGTTGCTGAGCACGGCCGCCACCTCAGGGGCGGCGAAGAGATCGCGCACCTTCGTGAGCCGGCGGCTCCACTCGTCCAACTGGCCGTCTGCCAAGGCGAGTTCGAAAACCGCCTTCGCGTAGCGCTTAGCGTGAGCCGTCGCCACCCGACACCTCTTCGATTGCCCGCTCGATCAGCTGGCGGTGCCGCGGGTCGTCCAGCGATTCGCCGATCACCTTCTCGGTTGCGATCACGACCATCCCAGCCACCTCGGCGCGCACCGCCTGTAGCGTCTTCTCGCGCTCGGCCTCGATCTCCTTGCGCGCTGCCTCGCCGATACGTTTCGCGTCGTCCTCGGCCTTCTGCCTCAGCTCCTGCCGCAGCTGCTCCGCGGACTTGCTCGCCGCGTCGATCACTTGTTGCGCTGTTTTGCGCGCGTCCTCCAGCTTGTCCTGTGCTTCTTGCAGTCTGGCCTGTGCCTCGGCCCTCGCCTGCTCTGCGTCATGAAGTTGCTGGGCGATTGCGCGCTGCCGTCCCTCGGCGACCTTGACGATCTCCGGATAAACCCATCGGGCGAGGATCACAAGCATCAGGAGGAACGTCAGCAGCTCGACGACCACAGTCCCATTGATGTCGATGACGCCCGACGTGCCCTCGGTCACGAGGAAGGTCATGGCTATTACTTGGCCGCGGGAACGTTGGACAGGAATACGAAGCCGAAGGCCAGGTTGATGAAGTACATAGCCTCGACGAGTCCGACGATCGTGAACAACCACGGGATCATCCGGCCTTGAGCCTCGGGCTGTCGGGCAACGCCTCCGATGAACGCATTGCCGGCAAGGCCGTCACCGAAGGCAGCGCCTACCGCGCCCAGTCCGATCGCGAGGCCGAACCCGACCAAGGCGCCGGCGAGAACGATTCCATGATCTGTCATGAGTCCCTCCTAATGGTGTTCGTGGCCTTCGCGGGCCATGCCGAAGTAGATGACGGTGAGCAGCATGAAGATGAAAGCCTGGATGAAGCCGATGAAGATGACGTCGAACGCTTTCCAGATCGCGAGCAGGATCGTGCCCAGAACGGTGCCGCCCACCACGCCCACTAGCGGGAAAGCGATCGTGCCGAAGCCCGCGATCAAGGCGATCATCACGGCGCCGGCGAAGATGTTCCCGAACAACCGCAGCGAGAGGGTGACCGGTTTGACGACCTCCTCCAGGATGTTGAAGGGCATGAAGCCGATTCGGAACGCCAGCGGCATCTCGAAGGGCTTCGTGAAGCGCCGGAGGTAGCCGCGCCAGCCCAGCACCATGACGCTGTACCACTGCACGACCCCGATCACGATGAGCGCCATCGCCAGGGTCTGGTTGAGGTCCGCGTTGGCGCCGTGGAGGATCGGAAAGATCGCCAGCGGCAGGATTTCGATCCAGTTGGCGATCAGGATGTACATGAAGAGAGTCAGGGCGAGCGGGATGATGAAGAGCGCGTCACCCGAGACGTTGGTTCTGATCAGCGATCTCAACTGGTCATAACCCCACTCGAACACCGCCTGGACGCGTCCTGGTTCTCCGCTTCTCAGCCTCGAGCGAATCCAGAAACCTACTGCGAGGGTGACGACGATCGCGACGAGGCTCGAGATCACGCTGTCGTAGTTGAAAGTGCACAGCGTTCCGCAGCCAAGGTCAACGGTCGGGTGCGTGCCGAAACCGGAGTCCCGCAACATCAGCGCTGCAGCCCCGTTCGGATGCTGAAAGCGACCAGCACCAGCTGCGCCACTGCGATCCCGAGAGCCACAGTCCACGCGTTGCCTCGAAGCACGAAAGCCGCCAGCAAGACGAGCGAGCTGAAAAAGACCAGCCGGAGCAGGCTTCCTGCGACGAATGGGGCTCCTCGACCAAGCAAGCCATCGATCAGGTAGCCGTTCAGCGAGCCCAGCAGAAGCCCGGCCCCGACACCGAGACCGGCTCCGGGGTGGCCGGCAAGCGACGCCCCCACCACAACGGCAACGCCAAGAACCGCGCAGCCCACCGCAGTTTGCCGCAGCAAGATACCCGACGTCACCTTGAAAGCTCCCTAACCTTCAGATAGACCGCGACTCCGCCCGCCGCCAGGCCCAGTACGAGTCCCACCAGGACGAACACAGGCGCCGTATGAAAAACCTTGTCGAGGGCCACGCCACCAAGCAGAGGTAGCAAGACGGCGGCGGCGAAATAGATCCCTATTCCCGCCATGTCGGCCCCGCTGGGACCCTGACTCGGTGGGCGCATGCCCGCGTTAAATGCTACCGGGAACCTGGTTCGTTCAGCAGGCGGCGCAGCCATGGCGCGGGCACCCGGACGCCGGCATGCTGAAGAAGGTCGGCGGCCACGGTCGAGATCAGGACTGCGGTCACAACGAGGACGACCGCGAGGATGCGGCCGTGCCCGAAGAGCGTCAGCCCCAGCGCTCCCAGCAGGGCACTCGCGGCGTAGAAGACGTAGCACGTCTGGCGCGGGTCGAGGCCGAACGACTGGAGGCGGTGATGCAGGTGGAGCCGGTCCGGTGCGGCCACGGAGGTCCCTTTCCAGCGGCGACGCAGGATCGCCCACCCCGTGTCGGCGATGGGAAGCGCGAGCGCGAGCACCGGCGCCGCCAACGCGAACGCGACCGCGACCTTCGCCACGCCGAGGATCGAGATCATCCCGAGGGCGATGCCGAGAAAGTGCGCCCCGGAGTCGCCCATGAAGATG
>DATEGL010000258.1:0-5220 GCA_035280145.1 Candidatus Dormiibacterota bacterium
TTTGCGCTGGCCCCCGCGAGCGACCAGGTCCACGCGACGACCGTGACCGCGAACGAAAGCGGCAGCAGCGGCATCGTCCTGGTGGCGCCGACCCTGGCCCCGACCTCCACCACCGCGACCCAGCAGCTCGTGCAGTCGCTCGATCAGCTGGTGGCGCGGAGCCCGATGACTCTCACGTCCTCGATCGAGCCGCTGGTCGCCGGCTCCGGCGCCTCGGTCGGCGTCAGCCTCATCGAGCTCGGCAGCTCGACTCCGCTGGTGTGGTCGTACAACGGCCACCAGGTCTTCACCGCCGCCAGCACCTACAAGCTGGTCGCTTTGATGATGGAGGCGGAGGGCATCGCCGCCGGGACCGTTGATCCAAACGGACTGGTTTGCTACGAGGACGACGACTACGAGGACGGCTGGTTCACCGACTACGAGGACGGCGCTTGCTTCACCCGCAACGAGCTCGCCTCCCGCGCCGGCCAGGAGTCGGACAACACGGCCGGACACATGCTGGTGCGCGACGTCGGGGGCGCCGACGCAGTCAACGCCTGGGCAGCGTCGCTCGGCGCGAGCGACTCTGACTTCTTCAACGGCAACTCCACCTCGGCCATCGACCTGTCGATCCTGTTGGCCGCCGAGGCGAGGGGCGCCCTTGGTGGGGCGGCGGCGCAGGAGTGGCTCTATCCCTTCCTGACCGGCACCCACACCGAGGCGGGCGTTCCCGCTGGAGTCAACGGCCAGAGCGTCGTCGTGCACAAGACCGGCACGCTTGAACTCATCGACAACGACGCCGCCCTGGTCGCGTCGGGCCCGAACGGAGCCTACGTATTGGTGGTCATGACCGACAACATGGGCGGCGACGCCGGCTGGCAGCTCATCGCGTCGATCTCGTCGGCGGTGTGGAACTTCGAGGCGGCGCGAGCCCACTGATCATCGGCGGGCGAGCACGCGCACATACGACGAGCTGAGGACCAGCGAACCTTCGGCCGCCACGTTCAATCTCGTCATCAGCTCTTTTGCGTCGAGTTGAAAGTTCGCGTATCGCTCGGCCGGCACGGTGGCGCGCAGCGCGATCGTCGGCGCGTTGGTGCGCTCCCAGAAATCGAATCCGGCATCAACTCCTTCGAAGCTCATCGTGAGGGTGTCCATCTGGATCTGGAGATGCGAAGCAAGACCTCTGAAGCGCTGCTCGACCACCGACCGCTCGCCCCACTCGAACGGCGACGCCAGCTCGAACGGAAGTGGCGTCGTGTAGCGGGAGAACAGGTCCGCCATGCTGCCCAGAAACCCGTCGTGGTTGTAGTTCGCCATCGCGACTCGGCCACCATCGCGGCAGACACGAAACATCTCCGCCGCGACCCGATCTGGACGCGGCGCGAACATCGCGCCGAAAACAGACGCGACGAGGTCGAAGCCGGCATCGGGTAGCGACAGCTCCTCAGCGTCGCCCTCGAGCCACGCGATCTCGACACCGGCAGCCTCGGTTCGCGCGCGACCCAGCTCGATCATGTGCGGCGTCAGGTCGATCGCTGTGACCTCGGCTCCGCGGCCTGCCGCAACGAGCGCGAAGTTGCCTGTGCCTGCGGCCACGTCGAGCACACGCATCCCCGGCCGAATGTTGCAGATGTCAGCCAGTGCAACGGCGCCTGGTTCGAGCAAGCGCGCAACGGCGGGGTAATCGCCTTGCGCCCACATCCACTTCGAGGCGACCTTGAGACGATCGAGGGGGTTCAACCTTGATCACATAGCACAGTTCCGGGACTACCCGCCGACCTTCAGCACCAGTCCGATCGCGTATGTGATGCCGCCGACGATGATTCCCGCGAGCGTCATCTCGAGCCCAGCCGACCACCAGGAACGCAGCGTGAACAAGGCCTTCGAAGCGCCGACCAGGAAGTGGGCGATGAGAGAAACGACCGCCGCCGTGATCACGCCGGTGGTGCCGCGCAGCCAGAAGAACGGCATTACGGGAACCATCGCCCCGATGAAAGTGCTGACGCCGGCGGCGATCGCGGCCTGCACCGGCCGGCTGGTGGTCTCGATGCTGCCCAGCTCTTCGGGTGCGTGCACTTTGAGCAGCGCGTCCGGGCTCGCCGCCAGCTGCTCGGCCAGCCGGTCGGCCATCTCCTTGTCGATCCCTTTGAGCTGATAGAAGAGGGATGTCTCCTCCATCTCCTCCGCGGGGTTGTCGATGATCTCCTGCCGTTCGCGGGCGACGTTGGCCGCCGAGACCTCGGCTTCGGAGCGCTCGGCGAGGAAGGCGCCGGTCGCCATCGAGAGTCCGGAAGCGATCGCACCGAAAAGACCCGCGGTCAGGACGAAGCTCGAGCCACCCGTCGCGCCGGAGACGCCGGCGACGATCCCGAAGACGGCGGCCAGGCCATCGTTGGCGCCGTAGATCGCGCCCGAGATCCATCCGGCGCCGGTACGGTGCCACGACTCACGCCCGAGGATGCGGTTGAGGCGGCTCTGCGTGCTCGATGGCGGAGGCTCCACCGCTCGATGCGCCACCTCCATCGACTCGAGCGACTTCGAGTGGCCTTGCTCCTCGACTCGAATTGCCTCGAGCACCTGGTCGGTGTCGGGATCGCCCGTGGACCGCTTGTAGCGGTCCGTGATCTCGAACGCTTCCGCGGCTTCCATGCGAGCGATGACAAACTCCACCGGGGCGAGCCGCGCCTGCAGGCGCTGAAACGGGGAAAGCTTCACCGAGGCCACGTTTGGCACAGGCTCGCCCAGCTCATACAGCCGCTTCTCGATGCGCTCCCGGTGTGACGCCTCTGCGGCGGCGATCGAGCGGATGATCTCGGCCTGGTGAAAGCTGCCGAGGCGACCGGCGAGCAGGGTGTACATCTGGTTCGCCTGGACTTCGCCGTGCCACGCCTGGAGCAGGCGGTCGACCGCTTCTTTGTGAGCGGTCTGACCAGCTGCCACGCGATAACGCTAGCGGGAGTCGGCGGGCACCTGAGTCGCGTCCGCCGAGCCGACGATGACGCGCACCCGCTGCATGGCGTTGTTCTGCACCCCTTCGAGGTTCCAGCTCTGCGCGGAAGGCTGCACGCTGCCCGCTTTATCGGTGGCCCGCACGCACAGCTCGTACTCGCCTGAACGGCGCGCGTCCCACATGAAGGTCCAGCCCTGCCAGGCGTACGGAGATGAAGGCTCGTCGAGCTTCGCCGGCGACCACGATGACCCTCCGTCCGCGCTGAAATCCACGCGGGCGATCGGCGACTGGCCAGACCACGCACGACCTTCGATGACCACCGACGATGGCTCGAGGAAACGTGTGCGGGACATGAAGTCGGGCACTCCCGGCGGCACCATCAATGCGCGCGGAAGCATGCGGGTGACGGGGACGCCCGCGTCTCCATCGACCGTGCGGTAGTGATAGGCCCTTGCCTGCTGATAACCCTCGAACTCACCGTCGGTCACCGTGATCGATCGCAGCCACTTGACGCTCGTCATGCCGTACCAGCCGGGGACGATCAGCCGCAGTGGAAACCCATGCTGAGGAGGCAGCGGCTGGTCATTGATCGCGTAAGCGAGCAACACCTCCTCGCGCGAAGCGTCGGCCACGGAAAGGCTTCGCTCGTAAAACTGGTCGACGCCACCCTGCACCCCGCGATCCAGCCCGGTGAATACGACGTCTCGCGCGCCATCGCGCATCCCGGCTTCATCGAGAATCCACGCGAGTGGCGTGCCGGTCCACTCCGCGGTGCCGACTGCCTCGCTCAGCCACGGCTGGCTCATGGGACGCGGCGACAGCCGCGCACGCCCGTTGCCCGCACACTCCAGCGTGACCGCAAGCGTGGCCGCAGGTCGCGACTTGATGTCATCCATGGTGAGCGAGAGCGGCTCCTTGACGTGGCCGCCCACTGAAAGCTCGTAAGTTCCCTCGTCAACGGCCGGGATGTCGAAATGGATGAGGAGGTAATGGAGCCCGATCGGAGTGATCGCGTGGCGCAGGGCCTCGAGCGGCATTGAATGGTTGCGCACCGCAAGCTGCAGCTCTTCAGGCGTGATTTCAGGACTCTCGACGAGCGTCCCTGCAGGCCTCGACTGCGCGACCCTCTCCATCTTGACCGGGCTAGTCTAGAGGCGCATGGAACAGAGGAGCGAAGAGGAGGTAATCGCTCGCCTGCTCGAGCTGGAAAACGACGGACAGGCTGAGCGTCGCGCCGAGCTCATCGACGAAAGATTCCTGTCTTTGCTGCACGACCCCGACACCGGTCGCTGCTACGTCCTGCGTCATGGCGTTGATGCGACCGAAGGCGCACAGATTCCGGCAGGCACCGAGTTCTACGAATACGGCTCGGCCGATGACGCGCAGCGCGCGTACGAGCAGCTCCTCGACGAGTCGCGGCGCGCGGGCGAGCTCGTGGAGGAGGACTCGTCCGACGACATCGGCGACTTCGAGGGAAGCGGCGCCGAAGTGCGCGACCTGTACGCGGACGTCGACGAGGACGAGCTCACCCAGGACCCTGTCCTCAGCGAGGAGGACGAGGACGTAGAGGACGAAGAGCCGTAGCTCCCAGGAACCTCCCAGGATTCTCCCAGCTAGCCAAAAGACCGCTCTCGGAACATGACAGGCATGCCACGCAAGCTCTGGGTTCCCGTCGTCGCCATTGGCGCCCTCGCACTGCTCGGTGCTGTGGGCGCGTACGCCTACTTCTTCTCTGGCCTTCGGACCAGCCCCTCCGCGCTCACGCTAGCCTCGCCGACCGCGTCGCCATCCAGCTCAGCCACCGCCGGCACGACGACCGCGCCCGGCACCTGGCAGATCGCCTCGGGCTCGTTGGCCGGCTACCGGGTCAAAGAGCAGTTCGCCGGCCAGACGTCGACTCATGAGGCCGTCGCTCGCACGGGCGACGTCTCAGGGACGGTGACCATCAGCCAATCAGGCGGCACCTACACGATGGCCGGCGCCCAGATCACAGTCCAGCTGTCCAACCTCGCCAGCGTGGACTCGGTTGCCGGTTACAACGTGACCAACCGTGACCGGCTCGTCCAGCGAGCGCTAGACGTCAGCTCGTTTCCGACGGCGGTCTTCGCAGCGCAGAACGTGGCGCTTCCCGCTGGAGTGGCGACAGGCCAGACGGTGAATATCTCAGTCCCTGGTCAGCTGACGATCCGCGGGGTTACGAAGCAGGTCACCGCCACCCTCCAGCTGCGCGTGAGTGAAGGCACGGCCGAGATCGCGGGCACGATCCCCACCAACATGTCGGACTTCGG
>DATEGL010000259.1:0-3480 GCA_035280145.1 Candidatus Dormiibacterota bacterium
GTCGTTCAGACGCAGCAGCGCGTCGTACAGCATCACGACCTGGCGCCAGTCGGTCTCGGCCCACGAATGGGCTTCGGCGTGGACGGCGGCAATGGCCGCCTGCAGCTGATAAGGGCCTGGCGCATTCAAGGCGGCGGCGCGATCGAGCAGCGCGATGGCTTCGGCGATCACCCTGGCGTCCCACAAGGACCGATCCTGTTCCGGCAGCAGAACCATCTCGCCCCCAGAGTCGAAGCGGGCGCGGAACCGGGCGATGTGCAGCTTCATCAGTGCGATCAGGCCAATCGCCTCCGCCTGGTTCGGCAGCAGCCGATCGAGAAGGGTTGCGAGCCATAACGCGTCTTCAGTCAGGTCGCGTCGCGCGCCCACGACGCTGCCGCGGCTGAGATAGCCCTCGTTGAACATGAGGTAAAGCACCGCGAGGACCGCCTCGAGGCGCGCCGGCAGCTCCGATGACTCGGGGACCCGATAAGGAATGCGCGCGGCGACGATCTTCCGCTTGGCCCGCACGATCCGTTGCGCCATCGTCGGTTCGGCGACCAGGAACGCGGCTGCGATCTCCTGCGTCGTGAACCCTGCCACCGCTCGAAGCGTGAGCGCCACCTGCGCTTCCTGGGCGAGAGCCGGGTGGCAGCAGGTGAAAATCAGGCGAAGCCTGTCGTCCATCTCGGGCGGCTCAGGCTTCACCGACGACCTCTCGAGAAGTGCGATCTTCTCCGCGTACCGCCGGTCGCGGCGCAGGAGGTCGATCGCGCGCCGGCGCGCGGTCGTCATGAGCCAGGCACCCGGATTGTCGGGAATGCCCTGCTGAGGCCACCGCTCCAACGCGGTGACCAGGCTGTCCTGGACGACTTCTTCCGCCACGTCGAAGTTGCCGAGGATGCGGACCATCGCGGCGGTCAGGCGACCGGCCTCCTCGCGGAAGACCGCGGCTACGGCCTCGTCGGTTGCGGCTCGTGTCTGGCTCAGGCCCCTTATCGTTCCACGGCCGCGCGGTCAGTGCCCGAGCGCGCGCTCGCGGTCCGCGGTGTGATCGACGACCGGCCGGATCTCGACCGTGCCGGGCCACTCCTTCGCGATCTCCAGCGCCTCGTCCAGGTCGGCCACCTCGATCACCGCGTAGCCGCCGATTACCTCCTTGGCTTCGATGAACGGCCCGTCGGTCACAGTGACCTTGCCGTTCTTGCGCGAGACGGTGGTCGCGGTGCTCGGCCCCTGGAGCTCCTCCCCACCTACCACCTTGCCGGCCTTCGTGTACTTCTCGAACCACTGACCGGACTTCTCGTAGTCGGCCATCGCCTGCTCGCGAACACCGCTTTCGAGCTGGTCAACGCCTTCCATGCTGCCGCCGAATAGGAGAACGTATTTCATGCTCTTACCTCCAACTGCGACGACGAACGGCCAGGTGGGATATCGACACCCTCATCACGACCCGGTGAACTCGGGCTCCTGCTTGCTGAGGAAGGACATGATCCCGATCGCGGCGTCGGTGGACAACGCGGCGCGGGCGAAGTTCTGGGACTCGATCTCGAGTGCGTCGTCCAGGCGCAGGTCGTAGCCGCGGTGGACGGCATCCTTGATCATGGCGATGGCGAAGGTCGCCGCCTTCGCCAGGCGGTTCGCCAGGTCGTCCACCGCGGCCGAGAACTCCTCGGGCGGCACCGCGCGGTCGATCCAGCCGACCTCCTCGGCCTGCCTTGCCGAGAGTCGCGTTGAATCGATCAGGTAAGGGAGGGCGCGAGACTTGCCGATCAGCCGCGGCAGCCGCTGGGTGCCACCGGCGCCGGGGATGATGCCAAGCGACGACTCGGTCTGGCCGATTTTCGACCGACCGTCCTCAACCATGATCCGAAAGTCGCAGCACAGGGCCAACTCGCTGCCGCCACCCAGGGCGTGGCCGTTGATCGCAGCGATCACTGGCCTGGGGCATCTTTCGATGGCGTCGTAGTGGTGGTTCAGGCGGCGCATCAAAAGCGCGATCTGGTCGGCCGCGTCCGGTGCGTTGCGGTCGATGGTGGCCAGCGACGTTAGATCCGCGCCAACGCTGAAGTACTTCTCGTACTCCGACGCGAGGATGACCACGCGCACGGCCGGATCCTGTCCGAGCTCTTTGAATGCGGCCGCCAGCTCGGACAACAGATCTTCCGCGATCGAGTTGTTGCCCTTGCGGTGCATTACCACGCGCGCGATCGCACCCTCGCGCTTGACGTCGATGAGCTCTGGCATCTAGGCGGTGAAGAGCGGGATCCCGCCGGCCACCTCGATGACCGCACCGGTGATGTAGCCAGCCTCTTCCGTGCAGAGGAACGCGATGGTGTTGGCGATGTCCGGCGGCTCGCCGAACTTCTTGAACACGGTTCGCGCCTTGAATCGTGCGTACATCGGGTTGGTCGCCTCGGCGGCCGCGCCGGCTTCGGACATGATGATGCCCGGTGCGATCGCGTTCGACGTGATGTTGTACCGCCCGCCTTCCAGTGCCGCCGTCTTCGCGAGGCCGATCAGCCCTGCCTTGGTCGAGGAGTAGCTGGCCTGGCCGAACCCGCCGATGGTGCCTGCAATCGAGGACATGAAGATCAGCCGGCCCCACCTGTTCTCGACGAGGTATGGCCAGACCTCTTTCGTGCAGTTGAACGCGCCGGTGAGGTTGACCTTCACATCTCGGTCCCACAGCTCATACGACTGGTTCGGAATCTGCGCGGTGTGGTCAAGGGTCGCAGCGTTGTTGATGAGGATATCGATCTTGCCGAACTCGTCTTTGACTTTCTTGAAGACGTCGCGAATCTGCTCGCGGTTGGTCACATCCATCTTGATCGCAAGCGATTTGCGACCCATCTTCCGGACCTGGTCGGCTGTGGCGTTGGAGTGGACCCATCCCTGGGAAACCGCGACCCGCGCGAGGGCGCTGCCCTGTTCCTCGGCGGTTTGCTGCAGATTCGGGTCGTCTTCGACGAGCACGTCGGTGATGACCACGTCAGCCCCCATGCTCGCGAGCGTGAGCGCATCCTGGCGTCCGAGGCCGCGCGAAGCTCCGGTAACCACCGCCACACGACCCGAAAGATCAAACATCCCTCATCCTCTCAACTTGATGGTGGGGCGCTGGCCGGCGATGGCCCGCGCGATGACAAGCCTCTGGATCTCCGCGGTGCCTTCCCAGATCTGATAGATCTTCGCGTCCCGGAACCACTTTTCGACGGGGTACTCCTTGATGTATCCATAGCCCCCGAGCACCTGGATGGCGTCGGTGGTGACGTCCATCGCAACGTCCGCAGCGAAGCACTTGGCCATCGAGCCTTCCGCGCGCTCGAAGGGAATGCCTTGGGTCGCCATCCAGCCCGCGCGCCAGATCAGCAACCGCGCGGCATCGATCCTCATCGCCATGTCAGCAAGCTTGTTGCCGACCGCCTCGTGCTGCCAGATCGGCTTGCCGAACTGTTTGCGGTCCTGTGCGTACTCGAGCGCGAACTCGTAAGCGGCGCGCGC
>DATEGL010000260.1:0-11242 GCA_035280145.1 Candidatus Dormiibacterota bacterium
CGCAACGCGATGCGCCCGATGCTGGCGCTGTACGTGGGCGGAATGGGCTCGCGCGAGCAGAACTTCTACAACCGTCTGGTCTCGTCGTATGGATTTGAACGCGAGGCGGCGGAGGTGCAGGACCTGTACCTGGCCGGGCGCAGGAACGAAGCCATGCTGGCGTTGCCGGACGAGATGATCGACCTGGTGTCGATCGTCGGGCCGCGCGACAAGGCGAAGGAGCAGCTCCGCGCGTTCCGCGACGCGGGAGTCGACACGTTGATCGTTTCGGGCATGGCGATCGACACTCCGTCCCGCATCGAGCAGCTGCGCGTACTCGCCGAGCTGAACCGGAGCCTCAATTAGTCTCATTTCGGAAAGTACTTGCCAAAATGGAAAGCCCAGCCTATCCTATGGGGCATGAGCGAAATGCAACCGAGCCCCCCGGAACCGAGCCGTGCGGTCGCGGTTGCGGCACTGGCGGAGGCCGAGCGGCGGGAGTCCCAGGTCCGGCGCGCGGCGGATGTCCAGCTCGCGTGGATTCTTGGCGTTCTCGTCGCTGCGGTCCTCGTCATAGCGGGACTGATGAGCGCGGCATTCCACGTCGTGGGGCCGGTGGTTCTGGGCGTCTACCTGCTCGCCATCGTCCTGGTCGCGTTAGTGCTCATCCGGATCCGGGTCTACAGCCGCCGCGGTCTCCAGATCTTCGCCCTCAGTGCTTCGGCTTTCACGATCTGGAACGCTCTGGGTGCAGCGGTCAGCGTCGCCACGGGTTGGTGGGGGCCCTCGGCTCCGACCTACCACCTCGGCCTCACAGAGGTGGTTACTGTCTTGCCTCTGCTGGTCGGAGTCTGGCTCCTCCTCCGCAGGCGCAGTTGAGCCACCCGCGCCACGAGCTGGATGACCTGCTCGGCCATCCGGTTCGCTTCTCCGTGGTGGCGATGCTGGCCGCAGCGGAGCGCGCCGAGTTTGCGTTCGTTCGGGACAATGTCGAGGTGTCAGACTCGGTGCTCTCCAAGCAGATGAGCGCACTGGAGCAGGCCGGCTACGTCAAGGTCAGCAAGGGCTTCGTCGGCAGGCGACCGCGCACGTGGCTATCGCTGACAGGTGATGGACGGCGGCGGTTCGCGCGTCACTTGAACGCGCTGCGGGAAATCGCCTCGTGAGCGCCAACCAGCCGCCGCCGCTCGTCGACTACAACCTGTTCGAGGCTGACGCGCCGCTGCGCGAGTCGCTCGAGCGCGAAGGGGCGTCCTGGGCACACGACCTCGTTCACGAGCTGGGACGGCTGGCGGGAACGCAGCAGGCGATCGACTGGGGTTTCCAGGCCAACGCCAACCCACCCAAGCTGCATACCCACAACCGGTTCGGCGACCGCATCGACGAGGTCGAGTTCCATCCTGCATGGCACGAGCTGATGAAGGTGTCGATCGGCCACGGCCTTCACGCGCTGCCGTGGCGCCGGCCAGGTCCGGGCGCCCACGCCGCGCGCGCGGCCGCGTTCTACGTCTGGTCGCAGGTGGAAGGCGGCCACGGCTGCCCCGTCTCGATGACCTACGCGGCCGTGCCGGCGCTGCGCAAGACGCCGCGACTCGCCGCGCAGTGGGAGCCGTTGATGACGACACTGGATTACGACCCTGACCTGCGGCCGGCAGCGACCAAGAAAGGCGTCCTCTTCGGCATGGCCATGACGGAGCGGCAGGGAGGGTCCGATGTCCGCGCCAACACAACGCGTGCCGTGCCAACCGGCACTGACGGCGAGCACCTTCTCACGGGGCACAAGTGGTTCTGCTCGGCCCCGATGTGCGACGCGTTCCTCGTCCTGGCACAGGCGCCGGGTGGGCTGTCTTGCTTCCTGCTCCCACGCGTGCTGCCCGACGGGACGCGCAACTCATTTCACATCGAGCGGCTCAAAGACAAGCTCGGCAACCGGTCGAACGCCTCGTCGGAGGTAACCCTGGACGGCGCCTGGGCGGTGCTGGTGGGTGAGGAGGGGCACGGGGTGAAGGCCATCATCGAGATGGTCAACCACACGCGCCTCGACTGCGTGATCGGTTCGGCGTCGCTCATGCGCCAGGCGGTCGCTCAAGCCACACATCACACCGCGTACCGCCAGGCGTTCGGCAGGCTGCTCGCCGATCAACCGCTGATGGTCAACGTGCTCGCCGACCTGGCCGTCGAATCGGAAGCGACGACGACCCTGATGATGCGGCTCGCCGGAGCGTTCGACCGCGCGGAGGACCCGGCCGAGGCGCACTTCAAGCGCATCGGCGTCGCCGTCGCAAAGTTCTGGACGTGCAAGCGGGCGATCGCCGTGGCGGCCGAAGCGCTCGAGTGTCATGGCGGCAACGGCTACGTCGAGGAGTCGATCCTGCCCCGCCTGTACCGCGAGGCGCCGCTCAACTCCATCTGGGAAGGCTCAGGCAACGTGAACGCGCTCGACGTCCTGCGCGCCATGCAGCGCGAGCCGGAGACCGTCGAAGCGTTTTTTGGCGAGGTCGAGCAGGCGCGCGGCGCGGATGCCCGTTTCGACAGGGCTGTGGACCATCTGAAACGCGATATCGCCGACAAGAACGACCTCGAATCGCGTGCGCGCCGCCTGGTCGAGCGCATGGCCGTCGTCATACAGGCGTCCCTGCTGCTGCGGTACGGTGAAAGCACTGTGACCCAACTGTTCATACGCTCGCGTCTCGACGGTGAATGGGGACATACGTTCGGTACGCTCAAATACGGGCCCGAGCTCAAAGCTGTGATCGAGCGGCACCGGCCGCGCCTGCTCAAGGGATGATCCTGGAAACCGACCGGATCACACGGGCCTGGCACGAATCGGCGGTCACGAACGTACGCCCGAACAAAGTGCTTCTGGTCACGGACTTCGACGGGACGCTCGCCGAGATCGTCCCCGATCCCGCCACCGCGCACGCGCGCCAGGATTCTCTCGAAGCGCTGCAAGAGCTAGTCGCCCACCTGGACGCTGTGATCGTGCTCAGCAGCCGGGCGCCCGCACAGCTGGAGCAGCTCGTTCCGCTTTCGGGAGTCCGCCTGATCGGGGACAGCGGGTTGGCCCTCCCCCGACGCACACAGCAGGCGATTCTGGACAGGTTCAATTCCGCTGCGGGCCGGCTGCTGGTCACGATTCCCGGAGCCTGGATCGAGGTCAAGCCTGCCAGCACAGCAATCCATTTCCGGAACACCGACCTGACAGGCGAGCAGGTGCTGGATCTGTTGAAGCCGGCCCTGTCTGGTCAGCTGCTCGAAGCGTCCCTCGGCCGCAAGGTGGTCGAGGTCCATGCGCCGAACGCCGGCAAGGGCACCGCTCTGCTCGCGCTGCTGCCGGAGGTGAATCCAGGCGGCGTCGTCTGCTTCGGCGACGACGAGAACGACCGCTCGCTGTTCGAGAAGGTGAGCTCGCTCGAAATCCCGCACATGTGCGTCGGCGTATGGTCGCCTGAAGCGCCGGCGGACCTCTTCGAAAACTGCGACCTGGTCGTACCTGGGCCTGCAGGCGCGGCGCAGGTCCTGCGCGAGGTCGTTGAGTGGGCTAGAGCCTCGCGCTGAGTACCGGACCAGGCGCGAGCTCGCGAAGGTCCTGCACCTGGTTGCTGATCCACCGGGCGATGTCATTCGTGCGGACCACGGTCCTGGCGCCCTCGTTGAGGGTCCTTCTTTCCTCGGCGCCCAGCGTCAGCGCCGCGTACATCGCGGCCGCCGTGGCCTCGACGTCGAACGGGTTGACTGAAAGCACGTGGCCGCGCAGCTCCTCGTGCGCTCCGGCATTCTCGGAAAGCACTATCACACCGTCGGTGCGGTTCACGAGCGCGCCTTCCTTAGCGACCAGATTCAAACCGTCATAGACGGGGTTGACAAGGAGCAGGTCGAAGTTCTTCATCGCGGCGATCGCCTTGCGCTCGCTCTCTGCGACTTCCAGGCGAATGGGCTGCCAGCCGTCCTTTCCGTAGTCGGTGTTGATGCGAGCCGCCGTCTGCCTGATGTTGCGCAGATAGCGCGCATACGCGGCGACGTCCTGCCGCGATGGCTGCAGGAAGGCCCAGAACTGGACCTGTCCGCGCAGGTCGGGGTGATACTGCAGCAGCTTCTCGTACGCGATGAAGCCGCGAACGATGTTCTTCGACGGGTCGGTGCGGTCGATCCGGGTGATGAGGTATTGCGGGCGCCACGTTGCGATCTGCTCCTCCTGCTGCTTCACGCCGCGTGAACCCGCCAGTCGCATGGTCGCGCCGACGTCGATCGAGATGGGATAGTGGCGCGCGTAAATCACGCGGCCACCGGCGAGCACCGCGCGCTCGCGCTCGTCGACTTGAAGGCCCATGTTCTCCTCACACGTGAGCAGGAAGTTGCGCACGTCGAGGCTGGACTGGAAGCCGACGATGTCGCAGCCGAGCAAACCTTCGAGGATTGCGTCCCGCATGTGCTTCGGCAGCACTTTCCAGTACTGGGCTGTTGGCCACGGCACATGGACGAAGTGCTGGATCAGGGCGTTCGGGAACGCTTCGCGCACGATGCGCGGCACCAGGTACAGCTGGTAATCGTGGACGAGGATCATCGGCGGGTCCTTCGCGGCTGCCGCGAGCTGGATAACCTTCTCGGCCATCTGCAGGTTCACCTGCACGTAGCCGCCCTCCCATGCCTCGTGGATTCGCAGATCGACAACCGGCTCGTTGCCGAGGTCCCAGAGGTAGTGCTGGATGAACCACAGCACCGGGTTCGAGATCACGGAGTAGTACTTCTCGTATTGCTCGCGGGTTGGAGTCGCGTAGTGGAGGCGTCCAGTCGCGGCTCGGAGCGGGACCTCCAGGCCTTCGGGAGCGCTGGCTGCGAGGCGGCGCTCGGCGTCGGTGCGCGCGCACGCGACCCAGTCTGCCGAGGTCGCCTCCGCCAGAGTCAGGAGGCCGGTGACCACGCCTCCGGCGCCGCGGCGAAAGGTGCCGTCTTCGCGCGGATCGTGAGGACCTCGGTTGCTGACGAGGACTGTGTAGCGACCGGGCAACGTCCGCCCGACGTAAGCCCGAAGGCTACCGTCCGTCGGACTGAGACCTCACCAGGTTCCACCGGTCGATCGGTACTTCACGGACTCGAACGCCAGAAGCGCGTGACACGGCATTCGCTAGCGCGGCGGTGCCGGGGATCGCGGGTGGCTCGCCAACGCCCTTTGCGCCAAGAGGTCCGACCGGTGACGGCACCTCGACCAGCCTGACGTCGATGTTGGGAATCTGGTCGGCTGCCGGGACCTCGTAGTCCAGGAACGAAGCCGTCTTGAGCTGGCCGTCTGCGTCATGCACGAGCTGTTCGCCCAGGGCGCGGCCCAGTGATTGGGTGGCTCCCCCCTGAACCTGGCCCTCGATCTCGGGCGGGTTGATCGCGTGGCCGACGTCCTGGATCGCGGCGTAGCCCGTCAGCTTGTAGGCGCCGGTCTCGCGGTCAAAGCTCGCTCGCGCGATGTGGACGGTGAAGCTCGGCGACGCCGCCTGCACCGCCGAGCGGCCGGTGGCCTCGATCGGCTTGTGGGTGCCCATGAACTCCCGGCCCAGCTTGACCAGCTGCGTGATCTCGACCGACCGGCTGGGCGCGCCCCTGACGGCAACCCGGCCATCGACGATGTCGAGGTCCTCCTGCGCCGCCTCGAGCTCCTCAGTGGCGATCTCGAGCAGCTGGCGACGCGCCTCCTGCGCCGCCTCTATCACCGCGCCGCCGAGGCTGTAGGTGACCTGGCTCCCGCTCGAGGTTGCGCTGAAGGGGGCGCTGGAGGTGTCGGCCACGTCGACCCTGACCCTGTCCGGCGACACTCCAAACGCCTGTGCGGCGATGATCGCCAGGCCGGTGGCGGTGCCGCTGATGTCCGGCGAGCCGACAGTGACGGCAACTGTGCCATCGGGCTCCACCCTGCAGCCCGCCGCGGATGGAGTACGCGCCCCGCCCCAGGCGCCGAGTGCTACGCCAACCGCCTCGTTCGGGCCGAGTGGCGCTGTGTACACGGGATGCTTCCGCGCTTCCTCGAGCACCTCGGTCGAGGCGATCCGCGGCCAGCGGCGGCCGTCCGCGGTGGGGTCACCCTCCCGCGAGACATTGAGCAGGCGCAGCTGGATCGGGTCGATGTTCAACTTCACCGCGAGCTCGTCCATGGCCGACTCGAGCGCAAAGAAAGCCTGCGTCGCGCCGGGCGCACGGTAAGCGTCGACAGGAGTCTTGTTGGTCGTTACCTCGAGGCCGCGGACGTCAAAGTTCGGGATCCGGTACGTGCCGCCGAGGAACGTCGCTGTAAGCCCGGCGTGCCATCCCGCCGTCGCGCCGTTGTCGTAGTGGAACCGCACCCTCAGCGCTACCAACGTGCCGTCGCTGCGCGCGCCGAGCTCCAGCGCAAACTCCGCGGCGGGAGCGGGGTGCCCGACCACGAACTCCTGCGACCGCGGCAGAGCGAGGCGGACAGGGCGGTGCACGCGCATCGCAAGCAATGACAGCAGCGGTTCCAGCAGCTCGATCTTGCCGCCAAACCCACCGCCGACCGGCATCGGGATCACCCTGACCTGGCGCGGCGCCAGGTCGTGCAGCTCGGTCACGGTATCTCGCACGACGAACGGGCCCTGAGTCGACGTCCAGATGGTCATTCCACCGTCTGGCTCGGGCCGCACGGTGGCGACGTGCGTTTCCATGAAAGAGTGGTGCGACGCCGAGAACCGGTAGGTCTCGTTGATCACGACAGCGGCCTGCCCCAGCGCGGCTTCGACGTCGCCCCGCTTGAGGTGAGCCACACCGGTGACGTTGCGAGGCCGGGCCTCCGGGGCTGCGTCGGCGGCGGCCGAAGCGCCGTGAATCGATGCGTCTTCGTCGTCAGCGCTCTCCGCCACGTCGAGCACGATTGGCGCGTCGTCACGCATGGCGGCGGATACCTCGGTGACAGGCGATGTCTCGTCGTACTCGACCTCGACCAGCATGGCGGCGTCGGCGGCGACTGCTTCAGACTCGGCGATAACCGCGACAACCGGCTGGCCGGCATAGAAGACGCTCTCCACCGCCAGCGGCAGGTCGGGACCGGCGCTGTCGAGCTCGGGCAGGTCAGGGCCGGTGACGACGTCGATCACGCCAGGCAGTGAGCGCGCGGCGAACGTTTCGATGCGACGGATCCGGCCGCTCGCGACGTGAGAGACGATCAGGTTGACGTACGACAGACCGGCAAGCTCGAGATCGGCGGTAAAGCGTGTCGCCCCCGTGACCTTTTCGCTGCCTTCCTGCCGCCGTCTTCCCGCGGCGGGTACGCTCATCCACCGGTGATGCTACCCGTCGGGCATGTCCGCCTGTTGGCCGCGCTCGTGGGCCTTTTTCTGGTGGCGTGCTCGAATGCCCCGAGCGTCAATCCCCAGCCCACCAGCCTCGCCGCGGACCAGACGCTTCGCTTTCCGATACAGCACGACATCGCCACCCTCGACCCTGCGATGCTCGACAGCGGCGCCGACGCCGAGATCGCCCACAACCTGTTCGATGGGCTCCTCAGGTTCGACGTCAACCTGAATGTCGTGCCGGACATTGCGGCCACCATGCCGGCCATCTCCCCGGACGGCATGACGTACACGTTCAAGCTGCGCGACGACGTCACGTTTTCGAATGGCGACAAGGTGACCTCGAAGGACGTCCTCTATTCGTGGAACCGCGCCGCGGCGGTACAGGGACCAAACGCTTCGAACCTCTCGGCCATCGTGGGCTACGAGCACGTGGCGGCGAACCAGGCCACCGGGGCCGCGCTCGAGGGCCTGCTCGAGAGAAACGACTCCTCGGTCACCATGACCGGGCTGTCCGCGCCGAACGAGAGCACAGTGGTGGTAAAGCTCACCACCGCGGCAGGCTGGTTCGAGTCGGCCATCGCCCAGCCGGCGGTCGCGGGGATGCTCGTCGACCAGAGGGTCGTCAAGGGCGACGTCGAGGGTTGGTGGGGCAAGCCCGAAACGTTTGCCGGCACCGGCGCGTACAAGCTGTCCGCGCGCGCGGCCGGCAAGTCGCTGGACTTCGTGGCCCTTCCGGACTGGTGGGGGCGGCCCAGGCCGACGCTCACGAGGGTGCATCTCGACGTCGTCAGCGACCCTCAGACGGCGCTGACCATTTACGAGCGCGGCGGGTTCGATCTGTTCGGTTACGCGGAGTACAGCCCGGCCCCCAATGACGTGGTCCGGATCCAGGCCACTCCAGCGGAGAAAAGGCAGCTCTCGCTCCAGGTCAGGAACAAGACATACTTCGTCACCTTCAACATGGTCGCCGACGCCAGGCGCCCCGCCGGTGGACCGTTCACGCTGGACCTCGGCAAGGCGTCGAATGACATGCGGCTCGCGTTTGCCACGTCGGTGGATCGGGTGAAGCTGGCGAAGGACATCTGCTCTGACGTCACCTGCGTGGCGGCTACGGGTGGTGTGATTCCGAAAGGGCTGCTTGGCTACCTCGGTGACAATTACGACCAGCTCTCGCAGTTTGACCCGGTGAGGGCACGTTCACTGCTGCTGGCCGGCGATCCGACCGGCAGCAAAAGCAAGGGCCTCGTCTACATGTACGACCCTGAGAATCCTTACAACGAGCCGGTGGCACGGTTTCTGAAGACCCAGTGGCACGAGAACCTGGGCGTGACCGTGCAGCTGCAGACAGTGCCCCGCACCCGATTCATCACGGAGCGTTTGAGGGGGACGTACGTGCTTTCACGCGATGGCTGGGCCGCTGAATACAACCACCCCCAGGACTGGTTCGACAACCTTTGGGGCACAGTCGCCGGCTGCCCGGACGCCGGCTGCTCGAGCGGCTATCAAACCATCGCGTACGACCGGCTGCTGGCGCGGGCCGACGCCGAGCCTCTGGATGACGCCATCCCTGACTACAAAGCTCTGAGCCGGCAGCTGATCAGCGACGTCGCGTATGTGCCGCTGTTCTACACCGTGAACGCGTATCTATTCAAGCCACACGTCATCGGAACGGGCGCCAACAATCTTTTCGACTTCTACTGGAACCAGATCCAGCTGATCTCGCACTGACGAGCTCCCTCCACCGGTTTTGCGCAAAACCGGGCTCGCGACACGTGTGAAGCCACCGACTTTGCGCAAAACGGAGGTCGGGGCTAGAGCTGGCCCGGGAAGTGGCAGGCGACGAAGCGGCCGGTCTCTTTCATCTCCAGCGGAGGATCGACCTCGGAACAGATCTTCTGCGCGATCGGGCATCGCGTGTGGAAGCGGCACGCGGGCGGGGGATTCACAGGCGATGGAATCTCGCCACGGAGCAGGATGGGTTTCCGCGCAGCCTCGAGGTCCGGGTCGGGCACAGGCACCGAGCTCTCGAGCACCTTGGTGTACGGGTGCAGCGGCCTGTCACGGATGGCATCGCTGGGCCCGATCTCGACGATCTTGCCGAGGTACATGACCGCGATGCGGTCGCTGATGTGCCGAACCACGGAGAGGTCGTGGGCGATGAACAGGAAGGTCAGGTTGAATTTCGACTGTAAGTCCTCCATCAGGTTCACGATCTGCGCCTGGATGGAGACGTCGAGGGCTGAGACCGGTTCGTCGGCGACGATGAAGGTCGGGTCCAGCACGAGCGCCCGCGCGATGCCGATGCGCTGGCGCTGGCCGCCCGAGAACTCGTGCGGATAGCGGTTCACAAAGTTCGGGTTGAGGCCGACGACACGCATCATCTCCTGCACGCGCCGCTCAGCTTTCTTGCCCCGGGCCACGCCGAAGTTGCGAAGAGGCTCGGAGACGATGTCGCCGACGGTCATGCGCGGGTTCAGCGACGCGTACGGGTCCTGGAAGATCATCTGGATCTGCTGACGCAGGCGGCGCAGCTTCTCGCCGCGGACCTTGGTCAGGTCCGTGTCTTTGAAGTAAATATGGCCGGAGGTGGCGGGCAGCAGCCGCACAACAACACGGCCCAGCGTGGACTTGCCGCATCCTGACTCGCCGACAAGGCCGAGCGTCTCTCCCGGCTCGATGGCCAGGTCGACGCCGTCGACCGCATGCACCACCGCGCGTCCGAAGAGCCCGGAGCCGGCGGGGAAATATTTGACGAGGTTCTCCACGCGAATGAGGGCCGACTTCAAGGTCGGATCCTGAGTCGGTGTCACGGCGGGCTGGGCGGGCTGGGCGGGCTGCGCGCTCACGTCGCCGCGACCGACTCGGGATCCTTCACGTTCTTCATCAGCACCCAGCACCGCGCCATCTGCCCAGGATCGACCTCGCTCAGAGTCGGCTCTTCCGTGAAGCAGCGGTCGATGCGGAACTTGCAGCGCGGGTGGAACTTGCAGCCAGGCGGCATCCGGCTGAGGTCTGGCGGCAGGCCGCGGATCGAGATCAGTCGCTCACGCGTCGTCTCGTCGACACGCGGCATGGACCGGAGGAGCGACCAGGTGTAAGGGTGTTGAGGATTCTTGAAGATGGCGCGCGTGGGGCCCTCTTCGACGATTCGCCCGGCGTACATGACGACGACGCGGTTGCAGAGACTTGCCACGAGAGCCATGTTGTGCGTGATCAGCATCACCGCCGCTCGAAGCTCGCGGCTCAGGTCGCGGACCAGCTCGATGATCGACGCCTGCACGGTCACGTCAAGAGCTGTGGTCGGCTCGTCGGCGATCAGCAGCGACGGCTCGTTGGAGACGCCCATCGCGATCATGCCGCGCTGCCGCATGCCGCCTGAGAACTGGTGCGGGTAGTCACGAATCCGATCCTTGGCTGCCGGTATGCGCACCCGCTGCAGCAGAGGGATGACGCGCTCCCGCGCCTGGGGGCGGGTGAACCGCTGGTGGGCGGCCATCGCCTCCTCGACCTGGAAGCCGATCTTCAAAACCGGATTCAGGGAGGTCATCGGGTCCTGGAAGATCATTGCCACGTCGTTGCCGCGGAACTCGCGGATCTCTTCGTCGGTCATCTGGACGACATCCTTCTCGCCGAACAGGATTCGTCCGTTTGTGATCTTTCCCGGCTCCGGGATGAGGCGCAGCAGCGAGAGGGCGGTCATCGTCTTGCCGGAGCCGGATTCGCCCACGATGCCCACGATCTCGCCGCGGTCGATCTCGAAGCTGATGCCGTCGACGGCCGTGACCGTGCCGCCGGACACGTCGAACTGAACCCTGAGGTCTTGAACCCTTAGCAGCGAGGCCAGCTGACTAGTGTCCTGCGCCGGAGGGCCGCGGCATATTTCGCGGCATCGGCGGCCGGAGCCAAGGAACGGGTGGCGCGACGAGGAGCGCATCCGTAGATGCGTGACAAGTGAGCGCCAGGCCCCG
>DATEGL010000261.1:0-30772 GCA_035280145.1 Candidatus Dormiibacterota bacterium
GCAGCACGTAGGTCGCCACGTTGGCGACGAGCAGTCCGATCACGACGAGCGAGATGACTCCGACGAGCAGCCGCCCTCGGAGCGAGAGGGTCATTTTCTTGGCGTTCGGAGCACGTACCCCACGCCGCGCACGGTCTGCACAAGCGGCGGGTCAAAGCGGTCGACCTTGCGCCGCAGGTAGCTGATGTAGGTCTCGAGCACGCTCGCATCCCCTCCGAAGTCGTAGTGCCAGACGTGGTCGAGGATCTGGCTCCTGCTCAGCACCCGCCCCGCGTTGATCAGCAGGTAGCGCAGCAGCCGGTATTCAGTGTTGGTGAGGTCGATGACATGGCCGTGGCGGCGAACCTCGTGCGCCTCGTCGTCGAGCTCGAGGTCGGCGAGAGAAAGCTTGCCGGTCTCGGTGTTGTTGCCGTGGCGGCGCAGCACGACTCGCACGCGAGCCATCAGCTCGGCGATGCTGAACGGCTTCGTCACGTAATCGTCTCCGCCGATGGTCAGCCCGTGGACTTTGTCTTCGGTTGCGTCCTTGGCGGTCAGAAAGATGATTGGCACCTTGGTGCCTGCGCTGTTGAGGCGCTTCAGCACTTCGAGCCCGTCGATGTCTGGAAGCATGACGTCGAGGATCACGAGCGACGGCGAGAACTGGCTGACGGCGTTCAGGGCGCTGCGGCCGGTCGATGCGGTCTTGACGGAGAAGCCCTCATAGCGTAGAGCCATGGCCACAAGCTCTGTGATGTTGGGCTCGTCGTCGACCACGAGGACCCGGGCGCCGTTTTCCTGGTTCACGGTGTTCATGCTGATCTGGATTCCTGGGAAATTGCTCAGAGAATTGTGGGGATCAGCTTCGATTTGGCTGGTTCTGGCCAGCCGGCCACCCCCGTAAGGAGCCCCCTGGGAATGTTCTGAGAACTCGTTGAGAGCTGGTGCCCCCGGAGGGAATCGAACCCCCGACCTTGACGTTAGGACCGTCCTGCTCTATCCCCTGAGCTACGGGGGCCTGGCATCGGTCAGCTCGGTAGAGAGTCTACCCGCCGCCTCGTGGCTAGCCTGACCAGTTCGTCCCCGGCACAGGCAGATACGGCATCGGATCGGTCACCTGGTCGTTCACGCGCAGCTCGAAGTGCACGTGCGGCCCTGTCGACAACCCCGTCGAGCCCTCAAGCCCGATCACCTGTCCCCGCAGGACTGCGTCGCCGAGATGCGCGTTGGCCTGGAGCAGGTGGCCGTACAGCGTGGCGACACCACCGCCGTGCGCGATGACCACGTAATTCCCATAACCGATGTTCGACTGCCCGACCGCAACCACGATGCCGTCGGCCGCCGCCATGACCGGCGTACCCAGCGGAGCCGAGATATCAACCCCGGTGTGGAAGTGCCTGTACGGCCCCAATGGAGGCTCGAGCAGCACCGTCGAGGGGCCGAATGGCTGCGTGATCGTGAAATGAGCAAGCGGCCAGGAAAGCGCGAGCCCGGAAATCGTCTTGCCAACCGGCAAGGTGTGATTGACGAGTGCTAGCCCGGTACCGACCTGCGCCATTGTCCAGGCGGTGTCGTAGGAACGCAGGATCAGGTCCTGCTCCTGCGCTTCGAGCAGCTGCGCGAGCGCGGCGGTTACGTCTGGAGGCTGGTTCGTCAACTGGTCCTTCGCGTCCTTGATCTGCGCGACCAGGCCATCCAGCTGGTCGTTGACGTCGCTCTGGCGGGAGATCACCTCCTGGAGCGAATCCAGGTTCGCCACCAGAAGATCGTGGGTCGACTGCTCCCGATCCAGGTCGTTTTGCCGGGCCTCGCGATCGGACTGCAGCTTGGCGAGGTCCGCCTCGAGCTTCACCTGCAGGGCGTGCGCGCGCTGGCCCGCCACGACGGCGTCGGCCGCAGCGTGCAGCGCCTCTTGAAGGCTGCCGCTACGAGCGATGAGCAACCACAATGACGTCGGCTGGCGATAGATCGCACGCGACATCGTGGCGAGCTCGTCCTTCTCCGTGTCGATGCGCTCCTCGGTATCGGCAATCTGCGAGTCGAGTGCCGCGATCGCGTCTTGCAGCTGCGCGATGAGCGTCTCTTCCTGCGTGACCTGATTGGTGAGAGCGTCCGATACGGACGCGAACTGGTCCAGCGTCGAGGACAGCTTCTGTTCGGCGTCGAGCGCGCGGCCGATGTCGCCACTCAGCCGCGACTTCAGTAGGTCATAGGCGGCCTGGTTTGGATCCACCGCGGGCGGTGGGCACGTGACCCGGCCGTTCGAGGCGGAGCCTGGGCTGGGACAGGCGGAGTTTGACGGAGTTGTGGCGCCTGCCGCGGCCGTCTGGAGCGAAAACAGTCCGATCAGGACGGCGGCCGTGACGAGGCCGCGTTTCACGCGCGGGCCCTGCGGAAGCCAAGCATCGCGGTCGAGATCCCCAGCACAAGGCCGGCAGTGATCACCGCAGCCACGACGTAGCGAACCTCGGTGGCGCCGACAGTCGGCAGCAACTGGAGATAGACCGCGGACTCGAATCGCATCGCCAGGAGGTATGCACCCGCGACCACCGCTGCCGCCAGCGCGCCGGCGATCGCTCCTGTGGTCAGCCCCTCCACCACGAACGGACCTCGTAGCATCCAGCTGCGCGCGCCGAGCAGGCGAACGGTTGCCACCTCCAGGCGGCGCGACGCCGCAATGCCGCGCATCGAGTTGGCGATCACGGCGTAGGCGACGACCATGAACAGCAACACGAGCCCACCTGCAATCGCGCCGGCGACCAGCGCAAAGTGACGCAGCCGAGAGTAAGTGTCCGGGTCATACGAGGTCGGGTAGGAGGAATCGACCGCCGCGTCGCCCTTGACCGAGCTCGCCACCGCCGACACCTGTGTTACGCGCCGGACGCGGACGTCGAAGCTTGCCGGAAACGGATTGGTGGAGCTCAAGCTCGCCAGGTTGTCGAGGCCGCTGCGCTTCTGCGCCTCGGCCAGGGCTTGTTCGGGGCTGAGGTACGTGACCGAAGCGACGCGCGGGTCCGCGGTCAGCTTTGCTTTCAAGGCGTCGATGTCGACCTGGCTCGCATCGGGTGACAAGTAGACGCGGACCACCGACGCCTGGCCGGCCTGGTCCGCGACAGCCCGCTCGATGGCGATGCCGACAAGCGCGAGCGTGCCGCACAGCATCAAAACCAGCGCGATGGTGCCGACGACCGGCGTGGTCAGCCTGAGGTCACGGCTCCAGCTGCGGAGTCCATTGAGGACGACGAGGCGGTAGCTGTTCGCGACCACCGATGCAGACCGCCGCCACAGAGGTAGGCGCGGCACCCGGACGACGCGATTGGGCCGTTCTCGCGTGGGGACGATCAGCCGCCACCACACCGGGCGAGAGCTCGTGCCGCTGGAGTGGCCGTTGCCGTGCCCATTGCCGTTGCCGTGCCCATTGCCGTTGCCGTTGCCGTTCGAGTATCCATTGCCGTTGGCGCGGAGGCGTTTGGCTCCGTTTGTCATCAGCCTGGCGCTGGGCAGGCGAAGGATGCGAGTCGCCGACAGGAAGGAATGGCGATGTGTCGCCACCACCACGGTCGTCCCGGCTGCCGCAGCCTCTTCGAGCAGATGGGTGATGAGCGCCGCGTTGTGTTCGTCCATCGAGCCCAGCGGCTCGTCGGCCAGGAGAACTAGCGGCTTGGTCGCCAGCGCGCGGGCAACGGCGATCCGCTGCCGCTCTCCGGCCGACAGCTGGTGCGGGTACGCGCGCCACCGATCACCGAGCTTCACCGACTCGAGCGCGGCCATGGCTCTCTGCTTGATAGTGCGATTGGGAAGCTGCGGATCTGCCACCTGGAGGGCGAGCACGACATTTTCGAATGCGCTCAGCCGCGGCAGCAGCCGCTGCTCCTGGAACACGAACGCCACGTCGCGCCGAAGCCCACCGAGGTCGCGGCCCCAGCGCCGGTGCAAGCCTCGGCCTCGCACCCACAGCTGGCCGGCGGTGGGCCGGAGCTGGCCGTGCAGCAGGCGAAGGAGCGTCGTCTTGCCGGCGCCGCTCGGTCCGGTGATCTCGACCAGCTGGCCCGGTTCGGCAATGAAGTTGAGGTCCTTGAAGACCGACTTCTTGCCATACGCTTTCGCCACACCGACCAGACGAATCGCCGGCTCCGGCGCGAGGTCGCCATTGATTCCAAGGCGACCCTTCCTTGTCCCCTTCTTCGCGTGCCTTCGTGTGACGTCAACGGTTGCGGCGGACGCGTCACTGCGGCCGAGATCCACTGGTCGGCTTCCCACCCTTCGGGTCCCAGATTAGCCCAAGCCGGGGCTGAAGAGAAGGTTACATTCGTCCCTATGACGAGCCTGGGAAAGCCCCAAGAAATGCCGCGGGGCTTGCTTGCTAGCCGCAGCCGGTCAGGCGCAGCGGGGCGGGCGAGATGGCGACTCCAAACTCACCCCCGGTCGGTAAGGCCGTCACCACACGGCTGCCATCGGGCCCCCCAGTGACAGCCAGCTGGACTGAACCTTCGCCAGACACCTGTCCGGTGACCTCGGGCGGAACGTACAGGAGGGTGGCCGGCTCCCCGGCGCGGCCGCGGGAGTGGAACGTGAACCCGCCCGTCGAGGAGTCGTAGCGGTAGGCGGCCTCGGGGTCGGCTGTCGCGCGCGGGTAGGGCCTGGCCAGCAGCTGCTCCCGTGCCGGCCGGATGCAGCCGTTCCCTCCCGGAGGCGAGTCGTAGATGCCCCAGGTACCCGACCCTCCGTTCTCCTTCCAGGTCCAGAACATGAACCCGACTCGATGCTCCTCTTCCTTGAGCAGGACGTTGGTCACGATTACGTGGTCCCACTGGGGCGAATCGCCGAACTCCATGACGAGCAGAGCGGCTCGCATCGCCTGCGCCTCGCGGTCGGCCCAGGCAAAGCCTTGCTCGTACCCACCCCACGGATAGGTGGCTTTGTCCGGGTGGTTGCTCTGGTACGCGTCGAAAGTGTCGAACGTGTAGATGTGCGTGTACGCGTGGACTCCTAGCACGAGGTTTGGATAGGAGCTGACCGGCATCGACAGGTGCGTTGGAAAGTCGGTGACCTCGCGCAGGAGCCCGGTGTCCAGGAAGAAGAGATGGCGGACGTCACGCACGCCGAGGTCCGGATATCCGCAGACCGCGGGCATGAAAAATCCGGTCCAGCACGGAAGCCCGTCGTGGATGCCGGTGACCGCATCGATGATTCGGCGGTAGAAAGGAAAGAGCAGCAAGTCGTCAAAACCTGGAGGCAGGTTCCATCCGTCGAGGGGCTCGTTGAACACGCTGTAGCCGGCCACCACGCTGTCGCCTGCGAATCGTTTCGCGACGAACGCCACGGCCTTGATGTATTCGTCCTGGATGCCGCCGCGGTCGTACCAGAAGCTCGAGAACGCTTCCAGGACCGCCGGGTTCAGCTCGCGATGGCCGAGGTAGTCCTCGGATGGTAGCCCGTCGGTGTCCGTCGCCCACGCGGGCGCGCCCGAGTGAGAACCGAGGTCGATGACCTTGCCGCCTGGAAGGGCAGGATTCGGCTGCCTGTCCATGAACCGCGAGTAGGCGTTCTGGTGCATGTCGACGATCACGTACATGCCTCGCGCCCGCGCCCACTCGACGACCTGCGCCACGCGATCGAGGTACGTCTGGCTGAAGTCCCCGCGCCGAGGTTCGATCAGGCTCCAGGCCAGCGGCAGGCGTAAAGCGTTGAACCCGAGCGCCGCCATCTGCTCGATGTCCGATTCGCAAAGCGGCGGGTACGGGTAATGGTTCGCGTTACCGGGGCAGTTGCCGTTCTCATAGGCGGCCGGGTCGATGGGATACAAAGGCGGGGGGAACGGGGCTGCCTTCTGGTCGGTCCCGGACCAGTAGTCGTTCAGGCTCGCCGGAATCGCTCCGTGGAGAAGCACCATCCGTCCTTCCTCGTCGGCGATGTACGGCCGCTGTCCGGGCGGATGCGCGACGTGAAGCCAGGGCAGATCTCGGGAACCATGCCTCGCGGCGGACGGCGGCGGGGTGACCATGGTCGCGAGCGACACCAGCAGCGCGCCTGGATAGGTCAGCAAGGCGACCACGACAACCAAACCGATCACGAGAATCCGGCGGGTCACGACGCGATCAGCCAGTAGGCGACGCAGACGACGACGACGGCGAGGCCCACCAGTCCCGAGACCAGGCCGGCTGTCGCACTTCCCGCGCCGCGCAGGTCACCACCCGAAGCACGGATCCGCCGCAGCGAGCGGACCGCGCTGAAGATCGCAAACGGGGCGAAGACTCCGAACCACATCGCGAGCAGGCCGAGCACCAGGGCTCTGGTCGCCGCGCGGTCCCTCATGGCGACCCGGTCACCGCCCTCGCTTCACCAGAGGTTGCCACCGCCCAGAAGGATGTACAGGATCGGGCCGATCCCCCAGAAGAAGCTGATGATGATCCACAGCACTTTGGCGACCCCGCTCAGGTCTGTGCGGTTGACGATGTTGATCACCGCCAGCACGAAGGCGATCGGGTGAAGAAAGATCGCAAGCAGGACCTCGACGATGAACTTGATCAAATCGCCACCTCGATGCGGGGCCACCCGCCTGCCGGCTCGTACTCGCCGTCCGTGGTCTGGGCGTAAGGCGCCCTGATGCCGCCGCGAGCAATCTCGCGTACGGCTTCGAGAAAACGGTCGACCTCCTCCACCGTGTTGTACGGAGCGAGGCTCGCCCGCACCGCTCCCGGCATCGCCTTGCGGTGGCCGGTGGTCACCTCGTCCACAACCGCCCCAACCTCGGCCTTGCTCATGTGGAGGAGATGAATCATGTAGGGGTGAGCGCAAAAACATCCATGGCGCACCGCGATGCCCCATTCGTGACTGAGCGCCGCGGCCGCGAGCCCATGATCCACGCCCTGAACGACAAAGCTCGCAAGCGCGAGGCGGTGCGACGCAGTCTGTTCCGGGTTCCCGAGCACGCCGACGCCGGGAATCTGACTTAGCCCCTCCATCATGCGGCCGCCAAGGAGCAGCTCGTCATCGAGCATGTCCGCGAACCCGAGCTCGAGCAGCGTCTCGATGGCGACGCCCAGCGCGACGGCACCGACCACATTGGGTGAGCCTGCCTCTTCGCGGTCGGGGAGATCGGTCCAGTACGTGTCTTCCCACGTCACCATGTCAATGGCGCCGCCTCCCATCACCTCGGGCAGACCGACGAAGAAGTCACGCGGCCCGACCAGCACACCGGCGCCGTACGGCGCATACATCTTGTGTCCCGAAAACGACACGAAGTCGAGGTGGCCTGGATCGTCTACAGGCAAGACGTCGATCCGGTGATGCGGCGCCAGCTGGGCAGCATCGACCGAGATGCGAGCCCCGTGACGGTGCGCCAGTTCGGCGACCTCGTGAATCGGTGAGACGAATCCTGTGATGTTCGAAGCGCCGGACACTGCGACAAGTCCGATGGCGCCGTCGGCCTCGCGCAACGCGCGCGCAATCGCGTCCAGGTCGATGTGCCCGTCCTGGGTCAGCCCGACCATCACGTGGCCGCTGCGGTGCCGCCACGGGAGCAGGTCGGCGTGGTGCTCCATCTCGGTCACCAGCACCTTCCGCCCGTCCTGCCGCAGCTGCTCGGCGGCGATCCGGTTGAGGGCGTCGGTGGTGCCCTTGACGAAGATCACGACCTGATCCCTCTCGTTCACGCCGAGGAAGCGGGCGACAACCTCCCTCGCGTGCTCATAGGCTTCGGTCGAGAGGCGCGACTTGTACCCGGTGCCGCGATGCACGCTCGAATACAGGTCTGAAAACGAGTTGACCGCGTCCCGCACGCGCTTCAGCGGGGGCGTGCTGGCGGCGTTGTCGAAGTTGATGCCGACGACGCTGCCGCCACCCGCCACTGGAACTGGCAGGTCAACTCCGGCGAAGTGCTCTCGCCACACGGTCGCGCCTAAATCTAGCGCCAAGTCACAAGCAGGTCGAGTCTGTATCGGTCACACTACCTGCTGGGTCATCCATAGTGCGATTGACACGAGACGTGCCGTGAGGGACAGCTCGAGCCTGGCGGCGCGCGAGCTCAGCTTCCTCGTCCGCCTGGCCCAGGCCGCCGGATCGACCCAGAGGCCGGACGAGCTGCTGGAGCTGATCATCCGCGAGACCACGTCCGCCATCGGCACAGACGTGTGCTCCCTCTACCTGCTCGGCTCATCCGGCCGGGAGCTGTTGCTGACCGCCACCAACGGACTGAACGAAAACATGATCGGCAAGGTGACGATGAAGGTGGGCGAGGGCATCACCGGCTGGGTGGCCGAATCCAGGCATCCGGCGGTCGTACCGGACGTCAGCCGGGACCCACACTGGAAATGGGTGCCGGGGCTCGACGAGGACCGTTTCCATTCGATGGCCTCGGTGCCAATCGAGTCGGGGCCGCGCCTGGTCGGTGTGCTCAATGTGCAGAGCACCGAGCGTCGCGAGTTCAACTCGGGTGACGTCGACTTCCTGCGCGCGATCGCCGGCCAGGTCGCGGGCGTCCTCGAGCGAAGCGAGCTGCAGCGGCGCACCGAAGTCCAGCTGGCGGAGATCAGCCTGTCCCACGACATCCACGAGCGGTTCACGCGCCTCTCGCTCGATGGCGCGGGGATTCCATCGATCCTCGACGCGATCGGCTCGCTCGCCGGAGGTCGTGCGGCGCTCTACTCGTCAGATGGTTACCGCGTTCGAGGAGTGGGGGAGCCGGCGGACGGCATGCCTCCGCGCATTCATGTGCCGCCGACCCTGGCACAGACGTCCGCGCGCGAGGTGAGGATCATCGCTGGGCGGCCGGCGCGCTCGCTGGACATCGTGCCCGTGCGCGCGGGCGCCGAGATGCTTGGACTGCTGGCCGTCGGGGTCGACGCCGGCACTGTTGACGCGGAGGGTCGACTGCGGGCACTCGAGCACGGTTCGACAGTGCTTGCGCTGGAGCTGTCAAAGGAGCGCGCCGCCGCGGAGGTCGAGCGGCGATTGCGCGGCGACCTGGTCGAGGAGGTGCTCGCCGGCGGGCTCGAAGCAGATGAGGCCGAGCGGATCGCCAGGCAGGCGGAGCGGCTGGGGCATCGCCTTCCGCAGCGGGCGTGGGTCGTGGTCCTGGAGCCGGACGACGACAAGACAGAGGCAGCTCTCGGGGCGCGCGGCCGACAGGACCGGCTCGACGATTCCTTGAGTGGATTGATTCGTTCGCGCCTCCCCGGCGCGCTGACTTTGATCCGATCGGCGTCTGCGGTTTTCCTGGTTCCGGATGACCTCGCGGCTGACCTGGGGGCCGTCGAGAAGCTGGGCGCTCAGGTGCTTGCCGCCGCTGCGCCAGTCATGAAACCGGGCTCCGCGTCGGTTGGCATCGGCAACGTGGCGAACGGCGTGAGCGAGCTGGCGCGCTCCCACGTAGAGGCACGACAGGCGCTGCGCCTGACGCGGCGGGCCGGCGGGCGCGGGCGGGTTGCCTCGTACCGCTCGCTGGGTGCTTTCCGACTACTGCTGGAGGTGCAGAGCCCGGAAGCCCTGCGCCGTTTCGTCAACGAGCTGCTCGGCCCGCTGCTGGAGTACGCGCAGTCGCGCGACACGCCATTGCTCGAAACGCTCGAAGCGTTGTCAGCCGCGCGATGGACGCGCCGAGCTGCGGCGCGCAACCTGGGCATCCACATAAACTCGATGACCTATCGCGTGGAGCGGATCGAGGCACTGACCGGCTTGCAGCTCGACGACCCCGAAACGCGCGTGGCCATCAGCATCGCCCTGCGCGCGCGGGCGATGCTCGGCATGTAGCGAAGAAAAAAAGAAGGGCCCTGGCCGAAGCCAGGGCCCTATGAAGAGCCGGACTTACACGTCGCTGTAGAGCATGAACTCCCACGGGTGCGGCCGCAGCGCGACCGCGTCGACTTCCTTCTTGCGCTTGTACTCGATCCAGGTATCGATCACGTCCTGCGTGAAGACACCGCCTTCGAGCAGGAAATCGTGGTCACCCTCAAGTGCGTCGAGGGACTCGCCAAGCGAACCGGGCACCGACTTGATCTTCGCCTTCTCTTCGCCCTCGAGCTCGTAGATGTCCTTGTCCACCGGCTCGGGTGGAACGATCTTGTGCTTGATGCCGTCGAGACCGGCCATGAGCATCGCCGAGAACGCGAGGTAGCCGTTGGTTGCCGGGTCGGGAGATCTGAATTCGACGCGCTTGGTTCTGGGGTTTGTGGAATACATCGGGATTCGAACGCACGCCGACCGGTTGCGCTTCGAGTACACGAGGTTGATGGGCGCCTCATAGCCAGGCACGAGCCTGCGGTACGAGTTGGTCGTCGGTGCGCAGATTGCGAGCAGCGCGGCCGCGTGCTTCAGCAGTCCGCCGATGTAGTAGATCGCGGTCTGGCTCAGGCCGGCATAACCCTTGGCGTCGGCGAACAGGTTCTCGCCATCCTTCCACAGGCTCTGGTGCACATGCATCCCGGACCCGTTGTCCTGGAACAGCGGCTTGGGCATGAACGTCGCTACGTAACCGTGCTGCGCGGCGATGTTCTTGATGACGTACTTGTAGATCATCAGCTTGTCGCCCATCTTCGTCAGCGAGTCGAACCGCATGTCGATCTCGGCCTGGCCGGCGGTGCCGACCTCATGGTGCTGCACCTCGACGCGCACGCCGGCGTCGATGAGCTTGAGCATGATCTCGGAGCGGAGGTCCTGCAGCTTGTCGGTCGGCGGTACCGGGAAGTAGCCCTCCTTGTGCCGCGGCCGGAACGCGAGGTTCGGCTCGCTGTTCTTGCCAGAATTCCAGATGCCTTCGTCCGAGTCGATGAAGTAGTACCCGCTGTGCGCGTTCTGGTCGAACCGAATCGAGTTGAAGATGTAGAACTCCGCCTCGGGTCCCCAGTAGCTGACGTCCGCGATGCCGGACCTCCGCAAGTACTCCTCCGCCTTCTTGGCGATGAATCGCGCGTCGCGCGTGTAGTTCTCGCGAGTGATCGGGTCGACCACGTCGCAGATCAGAAACAGGGTCTTGTGGGAGAGCACCGGGTCGATCGTGGCCGAGTCCGGGTCGGGCACGAGGAGCATGTCGCTCTCGTCGATGGACTGGAAGCCACGGATGCTCGAACCGTCAAATCCGATTCCGTCCGTGAAGCTGTCGACATCCAGCTCGCCCAGCGGCAGGCTGAAGTGCTGCCACGTTCCTGGAAGGTCGATGAACCTCACGTCCACGACCTCGACACCTGCAGCCTGGGCGCGCTCCAGGACATCGCGCGGGCTGGTCTTTCTGACTTCCTTCGTCTCTACTGCCATGAACACCCTCCCAGAAAACAGATGGATTTGACGGGCTCGTGAATCGGGCGCCTGACGGCTGCCTTCAGCCGACACGCGCCACGCGGCGGACACGCCACCGCGAGGTCAACGCCGCCGGACCCCGAACCAGCGGCCGTTCGGGTTCTGCCGGCTATGCGTCTCCCGGAACGCGCCGCTTGACCACGACCAAGAGGAGCGCCCAGTAAGCAACGATTCCTGCGACGTACAGAGCTGTCATGGTCCAGATCTTCTCCAAAGTGCCGGTGGCCGAAATACATGCGGTGTGCACGAAGTTGAGGCGGTGCGCCTCGTGCGATTAACACGGGAGCGCACCACCTCGCGTACCTCAGTTGGTTGGCGCCGGGGCCGCGGCCCCAGGCGGGTCGTAGTGCGTGAGCGGGACCGATGGCGGCTCGACGCCGGTCCTCGGAATCCCCAGGTCGAGGGAAACGTCTCCGTGGACCATCTCGTCGCCGATCTCCAGGTGCGAGACGGGCATCCGGAGTGGAACGAGGAGGCCGACCACCTTGATGACGATGAATGTGGCCGCGAAGTCGTAGACCAGAATCACGCCCAGCGCCAGGGCCTGGACGAAGAACTGGTGGGGATTGCCATAGAACAGGCCGGTGACGCTGAACGCCGCCGTGCTGCCACTCCCGGGGTACTGGATCATGGCCGGGTCGGCGATGAGGCCGACCATCAAGCCGCCGATCGCACCCGGGAAGAGGTGTGTGTGCATCACGCCCAGCGTGTCGTCGATCTTCTTGAAGAAGTTGACGCGGGGCAGGTACTGCATGGTGAACCAGGGGATCAGCGCGGCCACCGCACCGATGAGGATCGCCCCGAACCCATTGACCCAGCCGGCGCCCGGCGTGATGGCGACGAGCCCGGCGATCATGCCGTTGATCATCCCGGCGACGTTGCTTTTGCCGGTCATGAAGACGTCGAGCAGCATCCATGCGATCAGCGCGGTTGCGGTCGCCAGGTTGGTGTTCAGGACCGCAGCGGCCGCGTCCGCGTTCGCCGTGTAAGGGTCACCGCCGTTGAAGCCGTTCCAGCCGAGCCACAGCAAGCCGCCACCTGCGATGGCCATCAAGAGGTTGCTCGGATTGTTTTCCTGTCGGTCTTTGAGCAGACGCGGTCCAACGACCGCCGCCGCGACAACGCCCGAGATGCCGGCGGCAACATGGATCACATAACCGCCCGAGTAGTCGACCGCGCCCTGCTGCGCCAACCAACCGCCGCCCCAGATCATGAACGCCCCGACCGGGTAGACCAACGTCATCCACAGCGGGACGAAGAGCATCCATGCCTTGAAGTTCATGCGGCCCAGCAAGGCGCCGCCCAGGATGATCACCGTGATCGCGCCGAAGACGAACTGGAAGTAGACCATCGCCGACAGCGGGAACCGAAGCGCGGGCAATCCACCGCTGCTGCTCAGCAGGGGAATGGTGGCCTGGTTGATCTCGGAGCCGGCGAAGTTCACAGGCGAGGGAATGCCGATGACGTCCTGGCCGAAGAGCTTTGCCGAGTTCCCGAAGCCCATGTTGTAGCTCCAGAGGGTCCAGACCAGCAGCGTCATCGCAAACGCGTACAGCACCATCAGCGCGGAGTTCAGGGCCCACTTGCGCTTCATCAGCCCGGCGTAGAGGATCGCCAGGCCCGGGACGCTCTGCAGTCCGACCAGGGTGGCCGCCGTCAGCTGCCAGGCGGTGTCACCTGGGTTCAGCCAGTCCGGGCTGGGCACGAGTCCGTCGAGAAACATAATGCGTATTCCTCCCTTGGGATGAGCGGCGCGCAGCGGGCCCGATCGCACGCCAGCGAGAGGAAATGCTTCCAGACGGCTGGGAGAGCGCACATGGTGCGATCGGTACGAACGAACCCCCTCTCAATCCGTGGCATTGCGCCAGTCCGCGGGACAAAAAAAGGGCGGTCGGGGTTTCCCCGACCGCCCGTCGCCTGCGACTTAGCTGTTGACGGGAGCTACCGCTGCGCCCTTCTCGATCCAGGCCCGAATCGGGCCGGCACCGCCTGGGTATCCAACCAGCCGGTCCACCAGCTGGCCGCCCTTGAACAGGCCCAAGGTCGGGATGCCCAGGACGCTGTACCGGATGGCGATCTCCGGGTTGTCGTCGACGTTGAGCTTGCCGACGCTCACCTTGCCGGCGAACTCGCCGGCCAGCTGCTCTACAGCCGGCCCCATCATGTGGCAGGGGTGGCACCAGTCGGCGTAAAACTCGACCACGACAGGCTCGGCAGCTCCCAGGACGTCGGCCGCGAAGCTCGCGCCGTCGAAGTGTTGAACGTTCTTCATGCCATCTACAAGGGCGCGGCCCTGATCCTTATTCCGCAGCCATAATCGGGCTGTGGCCGTCATCGAGGCCCAGCCCGTCCAGCCGCCCGCGCCTGTCTGGGAGCAGGCGGTGCGCCAGTTTGGCGCGCGACTTTTCGAGGCGGCGCCGGGCCTGGTCACCTGGATCTTGCTGCTGGCCCCGGCCTGGATCCCGATCATCTTCCACTCCAGCGGCGCGCTCTTCGTCGCAGTGGTGGTACTGATCTTCGACGCCTACTGGGTCCTGCGCGCGGTGGGCGTCGTCACGGGCGTCTACGGCTCGTTGTTCCGGATGCGGCGCGACATGAGAAAGGACTGGCTGGCGCGTTGTCGGGAGCCGCTGCCTGAGGGGGCCCTCGACCCGCTGAGCTTCTATCAACTCGCGGTGATCCCGACATACACCGAGCCTTACCACGTGCTCGAGCGCACGGTGCAGGCGATAGCCGACTCGAACTACCCGGACGAGCTCAAGCTCGTCGGCATCATCACCCGTGAAACCGACAAGCCGGGCTGGGAAAACGTCGCCAGGCTGAAGGAGAAGTTCGGCCACCGGCTGCACGGCTTCTATCACATCAAGGATCCGCTCGAGCCAGGGATCGTCATCGGCAAGTCGGCGGCAATGAACTGGGGCGGCCGGTGGATGGTCCGCGTCCTGACCGAGGAGGGCTATGACCTGAGCCGGGTCCTGATCACCGACCTGGACTCGGACTATCGCGTTCACCCGCAGTATTTCCCATGGATCAGCTGGCATCACGCGCGCGATCCCAAGCGCGACTACCGGATCTGGCAGCCGGTGCCGCTGTTCCACAACAACATCTGGCAAGTGCCGCTGGCTGTGAGGATCATGTCCGCGAGCACCTCGCAGTGGCAGATGTTTCTGCACTCGCGACCGCACCGCCTCGTCGCTTTCTCGAGCTACACCTGCAGTCTCGACTTCGTTCACAAGGTCGGGTACTGGGACAAGGACGTGATCCCGGAAGACTCTCGCTTCTACTGGAAGGCCTTCTTCACCTTCGGCAAAGACTTTGGGGTGAGGTCGGTCTGGCTACCGATCTACGGCGACTCACCGCAAGCGCGCGACTACGCGTCGACGCATGTGAGCCAGTACAACCAGATCAAGAGGTGGGCCTGGGGCATCACCGATGTCCCGTACGTTCTGGCCCGCTTCTTCAAGCATCCCGAGATCCCGCTGTGGCTGCGGTTCAGGCGCTTCATGAACCTCTTCCTCAACCACCTGAACTGGATTTTCCTGCCGGTGCTGCTGCTGTTTGGCGCGTCGGTGCCGATCTGGGTCAGCACAGACTTCTCATTAACCGACCTGGGCCAGACCCTTTGGGGGGTGTCGGGTCTACTGCTGGGAGTCACGCTCTCGACGGTGCTGTTCTTTCTCTATTTCGAGATCCGCTTGCTGCCCCCCAAGCCGCCTGAATGGCCGCTGTGGAAGAAGGGCGCCATCTACCTCGAGTACTTCCTGTACCCGATCGTCGGGCTCATCATGAGCGTGCTGCCGGCGCTCGAGGCGCATACGCGACTACTGTTGGGTCGCTACCTCGAGTACCGCGTCACCGAGAAGGTATAGCGACAGGATTGGACGAAGAAAGCGCGCGCACGATCGCCAGGACGGTTGGAGACCTTTACCACGGGGTGCATGACACTCTGCGTGAGCACGTGCGGGGGCTGGATCGCGGGACGCTCAACTGGCGGCCGCTGCCCAAATCCAGCTCGATCGCGGTGCTGGTCACCCACACGCTGGGATCCGAGCGCGAGATGATCCGGGCCTTGCGCCTGCAGCCGACCGACCGCGACCGCGAATCGGAGTTCAACGTCGAGCTCGAGGCCGCCGACCTGCTGGGAATGCTGGACCAGGCCGACCGGGAGCTCGACCAGCATCTCGCTGCGTTGACGCCTGAGGATCTGATGGAGCTGCGCCCGCGCGGTGACCGGCCGCCAAGGCCCGGCATCCAGTGGCTGCTGGCGAATTACGGACACGCGCGCGAGCACCTTGCGCAGCTGGAGCTCACCAAACAGCTCTATGACAGCCGGACTTAGGTCAAGCTCCGCAGACCGGACTGTTGACGAACCAGGGTAAGCAGAACCCAGGTCCCGCCAGCGCCCACAGCTCCAGCAGCGCGATGCCGACAAGCGCGGCCACGAAGATCGTGCCGGTGATGATGTTGCGCCCGGGCACCGGCCAGCTCTTCCAACCCAGCCTGTGCGCGATGCGCGGACCGAGGCCGGAGTCGAGGAACGGGAAGATCAGGAGCACGATGATCGCCACCGTTCCGATGCCGATCGAAAAGATGAACTCGTTGCCGAGCTTCAGAAACTGGAAGAGAAACAGGAAGTACCAGTCGGGACGCGGGATGGTCACCGCACGCGGATCCGCGGACGGTTCGAGCTGCAGATTCTTCTGTGCGACCGCCGCGAGGACGCCGACCGCAATCAGCATCACGACGGCGATGATCGGGTACGGCCAGAAGTGATCCGGGAAGAAGGGGTGCGTGTCCTCGTCCGGCATGTCGTCGGCCAGGTGGTGGCCGGCGTCGCCCATCAGGATGGGAAAGAGGGCGAGCCCAACCAGCACCGGATAGAGGATGTGGTCAGGCCCGATGGGAAGCCGCTTCCACTCAGGCTCGAGCGTGTGCCCTCCGTGTCCGTCCAGCTCGATGATCTGGACCTCTTTCGGTGGGGCGACCGCTGCGCCTGGTCCTTCTTTAGAGGCGTCTGATTCGCTCATAGCGGCTCCGAGATGCCGTGCGCCCGGATGAAGCGGAAGTGCACGTACATCAGCAACACGATCAATGCCGGCAGCACGAAGACGTGAAGCGTGAAGAATCGCTGCAATGTCGGTGGCCCGACCACCGGGCCTCCCTGCAGCAGCTCTTTGATGAACGCGCTGATCGGTGCAATGGGGATCCCGGCGGTGATCTTGATCGTGACCTCGGTTGCGAAGTAAGCCTTCGTGTCCCACGGGAGCAGGTAGCCGGTCAGCGCCAGGGTCAGGATGATGAAAAGCATCAGGACGCCGACGATCCAGTTGAGCTCACGCGGCGCCCGATACGACCCCGTCCAATACACGCGCGCCATGTGCAGCAGCACCATGATGATGAGCAGGTTCGCGGACCAGAAATGGGTGCCGCGAATCAGCCAACCGAGATAGACCTGATTCTGGATGAAGTTGACGCTCGTGTAGGCGGCGGCCGGGTTGCCCGAAGCGTCAGGCACGTAGTAAAGGGCGAGCAGGACGCCGGTGAGCAGCAGGAACGTGATGAGGATGAAGACCATGCCGCCGAAGCAGTAGTAGAAGGCGTTGGCGAAGTTCGGCACCCGCTGATAAAGGGCGTCGTCGATGGCCTTCGAGAACGGATAGCGCTCGTCGAGCCAGTTGACCACCGCCAGCTGCACATCGCGCGGGTGGGGGATTGCCATCTCAGAAACCCAGCACGAGGCCGTCGACCTGGATGGTGCTGGGATTGTCGCCCTGCTTCCAGGTCAGGTGTGAGAGCGGATTGGCAGCCGGCCCATGCAGCACCGTGCCGTCAAGGTGGAAGCGCGAGCCGTGGCACGGGCAGTCAAACGACCCGGCATCCTTGTTGAGCGCGATCGAGCACCCGAGATGGGAGCAGTTCTGAGCGAGCACCTCGATCTTCCCCTGGCTCTTCACCACGAACGCGCCGAAGGCCAGATCTCCGGCGGCGTTGTCGCCGCCGCCGTCGGCCATGATGAAGGCCGAGTTCGGGCTGGTCGGCGCCAGGATCTTGGTCGCGTCACCATCCTGCAGTTGGTCCAGCGGTGTGTCGAGCGCGATGGTGATGGGCTGTTTCTTCTGACCCTTGGGCGGGGCCGGCCAGAAGTAAACGAGGACCGGGAGCACGCCGGTAACGACGGTGGCTGTCAGCAACACTCCGAGCCACCAGCCTAGAAATGTCCGGCGGGTGACTCGGCCCGGCGCTGCGACGTCTGCCATCCGACTGCAATGTTACCTATCCAGGTAGGACGGCAGGCCGACCGCGGCGCGCACCTCGACCATGGTCGCCCGCGCGACTTCGCGAGCCTTCTCGCTTCCCTCTTCGAGGATGGCGTTCACGCCTTCGGGGCTCAGCTCGGCCCGGGCCTCGCGGAAGGGGGCAAAGCGTTCGATCAGTCGGTCCGCCAGGATCTTCTTCTTGTCGTTGCAGCCGATCTGAGCCTTCCTGCAGAGGTCCCAGTAGTGCTCCCAGTCGTCGAAAAGGAACCTGTAGAACGCGCAGACATTGCACTGCCTGGGGTGGCCAGGCTGTGACCTGTAGATGCGCTTTGTATCGGTGACCATGCTGTGCACCTGCTTGCGGATCACGTCGGGGTCGTCGGTCACGCCGACGATGTTGCCGACCGTCTTCGACATCCTCTGCTTGCCGTCGGTGCCTTTGAGGAGCGGCGTGTCTGTGAGCAGGGCATGCGGTTCGGGGAGCACCGGCGCATAGGTGCGGTTGAACCTTCGCGCGACCTCACGCACGAGCTCTAGGTGAGCGAGCTGGTCCTTGCCGACGGGGACGCCATTGCCCTTGACGATCAGGATGTCCGCTCCCTGCAGGATCGGGTAGGAGAAGAGGCCCAGGTTGACGTTGTCGGGGTGCTGCTTCGCCATCTGTTTGAAGGTCGGCACGCGCTGGACCCAGCTCAGCGGCGTCACCATCGACAGCAGCAAGGTCAGCTCCGCGACATCGGGGATCTTCGACTGCAGGTACAGGACACTCCGAGCGGGATCGATTCCGACAGCGAGTAGATCGGCAGTGAGTTCGAATACCTTGTCTTCGGCTTTGCGGCCGTCAGGCTCGGTCGTCAAGGCGTGGTAGTCGGCGATGAAATAGAAGCACTCGTACCTGTCCTGAAGCTCGACCCAGTTCTTGGCCGCGCCCAGGTAGTTGCCAAGGTGAAACCGGCCGGTTGGGCGCATGCCGCTGAGAATCCGCTCCGCCACGGCGGACGAGTCTAGCGGTGCCCGCGGCTTAGGATTGGCCCAGTTGCCAGACGACGACCCAGCATTCGCACCGCCGGCCACCAGCCTTGGACTCGGATCGCGGGCCCTTCGCAACACGGTCGTGGTACTCGCCGCCAAGGTCGCCGCCCGTCTCGTCGCCCTGGTCACCGTCCTTTATCTGATCCATTTCCTCCAGCCGGCGCATTACGGATCGTTCACTACGCTGGTCAACCTGACCGCCATCGTCAGCGTGGTCCTCGACCTGGGGTTCAACGTCCTCTTTGTTCGCGAAGGCGCGCGCCATCACGACGAGATCCAACGCTACCTCCGCAACGTGATGTCGCTTCGCGTCCTGATGTCGGTAGTGAGCCTCGTCCTGCTCGCTGCACTCGTCATCCCGACAGGACTCGGCGACCTGCTGGTGCCCGGTTTTGTCCTGATGGTGCTGACCTCCTACGCGACGCTGCTCCGCAACGGTCTGTACGCGGTGCAGCAGCTCGGATTTGAAGCCGTCGCCGTAATGCTGGAGAGCCTTGTCCTGCTGGCCCTCGTCGTCTGCGGCGTGCGCACCCGTCAGAGCGTGGCGTATTTCGTCTGGGCCTACGCGGGACAGTACGCGTTCAGCTGTATCTACTTCAGCGTCGTGCTAGCGGCCAAAAGGATCGCGGTGGTTGGATGGGGTCTCGAGCTTCCATTGGTTCGTGAGTGGTTCTGGAAGGGCTTGCCCTTCGCGCTGACGTTCGTGCTCACGATCCTCTACTTCCGCATCGACCAGCCGCTGGTCTTCACCCTGCGATCGCCCGCCGAGGCGGGTCTCTATGGCGCCGCTTACAAACCGATCGAGTCGTTGCTGTTCATCCCGATGACGTTTCTATCCGTGGTTTTCCCGGTGCTCTCCGTCTACTACCAGGAGAGGCGCAGTGAGCTGCTCGACGCGGTCAGCCGTTTCTTCAAAGCGTTGCTCCTGATGGGGTGGCCGATCAGCGTGGGCATCTTCGTCCTGGCCGGACCGCTCACCCATCTGCTCCTTGGCTCCGGATTTGCTCGCTCGGAGCCGGCGCTCAGGATCCTTGCCCTGGCGCTCGGGGTCGCGTTCGCCAACAACGCATTCATCGGCGCGCTCAATGCAGCCGACCGCCAGACATCCTTCACGTGGGCCGCGGGATGGAGCCTGGTCGCGAACGTGACGCTAAACGTCATCCTGATTCCGCTTTTCGGATACCAGGGCGCGAGCTGGGCGACCGTCGCGACCGAGCTCGTTCTTGGCGTCTCGGCCTGGATCCTCACTGCGCGGCACATTGGGACCGTCGCGGTGGCGTCCATGAGCTGGCGGATCCTGCTGGCGGGGCTAGCGATGGGCGTCGCCATTTACCCGATGCGGGATATCGGCGGTGTTGCGGTGGCGGTTCCCATCGCGGCCGGCGCGATCGTCTACGCGGCCGCGGTGCTCTTGCTCCGGGCACTGAGTGGAGAGGAGATTGCCTGGGCGCGGCGCGCCCTTGCGCTGGCGCGATGAGCACCAAACCTCTCTACCTGAAGCCGCGGGGCGCAACGGAGCTTGTGCCCTGGGAAGAGATCGCCGTCGACGCGCCCGAGGTTGGCGGCCAGACCCGACTCGAAGACGCTCAGTTCGTCGCGCTTGACGTCGAGACCACGGGCAACGCGCCATTTCTCGTTCTGGAGATCGGCGCCGAGCGCTTTCAGCTGGATGGTCCGCTTTCGTTCTTTGACACGCTCGTCGACTGCCGCGCTCCCATCAACCCTTATGCGCGGCGGCGTCACCACATCGACAGGTCGATGCTCATCGGCGCGCCGGAGTTCAAGGACGCGCGTCGCGGATTCCTGCGCTTCGCGCATGGCGCGGTGCTGGTCGAGCACAGTCACGACGCGTTCGACACATGGCTTGTCGGCCGCGGCCTGGAGATGCCGCTTGCGCACCCGATCATCGACACAAGCGCGCTGGCCAGGCTAGTGCTCGATCTGCCCAAAGGCCAGACACCGGGCCTCGCGCGACTCGTCGAGGAGCTCGCTCTCGACGTCACGCCGGCGCACGCCGCCCTCGATGACGCGCGCGCGACAGCTGTCGTGTTTCGGACACTGATACGGCGCGCCGGCGAGGCATTTGGCTGGACGACGGTCGGCGAGGTGCTGGCCGCGCTGCCGCGACCAGTCATCGACAGGACGGCGCCTAGTCGAAGAGGTTCAGCTGCTGCTGGGAGTCGGAGTCCGGGTGCTCGAGGCCGGACAGGCCCACCCCAATCAGGCGCACCGGCCGCGCCTCCACGTGCGACTTCTCGAGCGCCGAGCGCGCGGCGCGGAAGATCGTCTCGACGTCGTCGGTCGGGCTCGTCCGGCTCACCTGGCGGCTCACCAGCCTGAAGTCGGGGAGCTTCAGCTTCACATACACGGTTCGCGCCCGAACCCCATCGCTTTTCAGACGATCGGTGACCCTGTCGGTCAGGTCGCGAAGCGCCCGCTCGAGCTCGGTCAGGTCGCTGACGTCGTTGTCGAAGGTCGTCTCGGCCGAGATCGTTTTGGCGGGGCGGCTGCCGTCGACCGGTGTCCGGTCCCGGCCCTGCGCGAGGCGCTGCAGCACGGCGCCGTTGGTGCCCAGAGCCTGGACCAGCCGCTGCGTCTCGTAGGCGGCCAGCGCGCCAACCGTGCGCAGGCCCATTGCGTGGAGCCGTTCCTCGGTCTTCGGGCCGAGGCCCGGAATCACGCCGACGGGAAGAGGAGCCAGGAAATCCGCTTCGGTGCCTGGCGGGACGAGCACCAACCCGTCGGGCTTGCGAGTACCGCTCGCGACCTTGGCCACGAGCTTCGACGTCGCAGCGCCCACCGATGCCGTGAGGCCGACTTCGGTGTGGATATGGAACTTGATCCTGCGCGCGACTTCATCTGCTGTAGACGTCCCGTGCCGGGTCCGCGCCGTGACATCGAGGTACGCCTCATCGAGGGCGACGCCCTCGACCAGCTCTGGCGAGGTGAAGCGCCGAAAGATCTGATGCACCAGCCGGCTGGCCTCCCGATACCGCGCGCCATCAGGGGCGACCACAGTCAGCTGCGGCGACAGCTGCAACGCCTCATGAAGCGGCATGGCCGAGCGGACGCCGTAGGCGCGGGCTTCATAGGAAGCGCCCATGATCACCGCGCGTCGCGAGCGGCCTGCGACCGCCACCGGGATGCCGCGAAGCTTGGGGTCGTCGCGCTGGTGGACCGAGCTGTAGAAGGCGTCGAGGTCGACGTGGAGGATCGTTCGGGGCCAGTTGTCAGGTCTCGCCATAGCGTGTTGCAGCGGCCAGTCTGCCACAACGCCTTGTGGCCGACCCCATCTTGGGGCCTAGAATCCGGTGGCGATGAAGGTCGTCAGTTGAAAGGCGTCATCCTATGAAAGGCGTCAATTGAAAGGCGTCAATCTAAAAGGCGTCATTTTGGCCGGCGGCACCGGGAGCCGCCTCCACCCCCTGACCCGCATCACCAACAAGCATCTGCTGCCGATTTACGACCGCCCGATGATCAACTTCGCGATCGAGGCCATCGTCGGGGCGGGCGTCAACGACATCATGCTGGTCACGGGCGGCACGCATGCCGGCGAGTTCCTGCGTCTGCTGGGCAACGGGAACGAGTTCGGGATCGAGCGGCTCTCTTACTCGTATCAGGACAAGCCCGGCGGCATAGCGGAGGCGCTCGGCCTGGCCGAGAAGTTCGTCGATGGCGACCGATGCATCGTCATGCTTGCGGACAACGTGTTCGAGCGCTCCATACGGCCGTGCGTCGAGGCGTTTCGCGAACAGGCGAACGGCGCTCGGGTCGTGCTGTCTCACGAGCCGGACCCAGAGCATTTGCGGCACCTCGGAGTCGCCCAGTTCGATGGCCACCGCCGGATTGAGCGGATCATCGAGAAGCCGTCCGACCCGCCCAGCGATTTTGCCGTGACCGGTGTCTACTTCTATGACGAAACTGTCTGGAGGGTGCTTCCAGAGCTCGAGCCGTCAGGACGTGGCGAGCTGGAGATCACCGACGTCAACAACTGGTACCTCGAGCACGGCTTGATGGAGTACGACGTGATCGACGGCTTCTGGGGAGACGCGGGCGAGTCGATCCACGCTTACTACGCAGTTCATGATTTCGTGCGCGCGCACGGAGCCAACAAAGACCAGTGAGCATCGAAGGCGTCGTCCTGAAGCAGCTCGTGACGCATGCGGACGAGCGCGGATTCTTCCGTGAGGTAATCCGTGAGACCGACGAGTTCTTCGATCACTTCGGCCAGTGGAGCCACTCGCTCATGTACCCCGGAACCGCAAAGGCCTGGCACATCCATCAGCGGCAGACCGACTGGTGGTACGTCCTCGGCGCCCTGAAGGTCGCGCTGTACGACACGCGCGCTGATTCCCCGACCAAAGGGCAGCTCATGGAATTCCTGATGGGCGACAGTGAGCCTTCGTGCCTGAGGATCCCGCCGCGTGTCGCGCACGGCTGCCGCGCCCTGGAGATGACGCACGTGCTCTACATCACGTCCCATGTCTACGCGCCTGACGACGAGGGCCGCATCCCGCACGACGACCCTACCATCGGCTACGACTGGACCGCAGGCCCACCGATCAAGTGACGCGTTCTCTCGGGCGGCTCCTCGTTGCAGGGGCTGCGGGCTTCATCGGCTCCAATTTCGTCCGCCACATCCGGCGCTCGCGACCGGGCGTCGATATCACGGTCCTGGACAAGCTCACGTACGCCGGCAATCTCGCGAACCTTGTCGAGTTCGAAGGTCAGCCTGGATATCGGTTCGTGCACGGGGACGTATGCGACATCGAGCTCGTCGACTCGCTTGCCTCCCAGGTCGACGCCATCGTGAATTTCGCCGCCGAAACTCACGTCGACCGTTCCTTGATGGACCCGTATGCATTCATAGAGACGGATGTGCGCGGGACCGCTGTGCTCTGCGAGGCGGCGCGAAAGCACCGGCACGAGGTGTTTCATCTCGTCAGCACCGACGAGGTTTACGGCGACGTGCCAACGGGTCGTTCTCGCGAAGCCGATCCATTCCGCCCACGCAGCCCTTACTCGGCGAGCAAGGCGGGCGGAGAGCACATTGCGCACGCTTATGCCCAGAGCTTCGGCCTACCCCTGCTGGTCACGCGCGGGTCCAACACATACGGCCCGCACCAGTACCCGGAGAAGATCGTCCCGGTCCTCATCACCAACGCCATCGACGACATGAAGCTGCCGCTGTACAACGACGGTTCGGCGGTGAGGGATTACATCCACGTCGAAGATCACTGCCGCGCAATCGACATGGTGCTGCACGAGGCGCCGCCCGGAAGCGTTTACAACGTCGCGACCGGTGTCGAGACTTCCGGTCTCGAGGTGGCGAAGGCCGTGCTCGACATCATGGGCAAGCCGCACAGCCTCATTGAGTTCGTGGCCGACAGGCCGGGCCACGACTACCGCTACGCCCTGGACAACTCACGCCTCACCGACCTGGGCTGGGAGCCGCAGGTCACCTTTGCGGAAGGCCTGGAGCGGACCGTCAGCTGGTATCGCGATCATCCCGACTGGTGGCGTCCGCTCAAGTCCGGTGAGTACTGGGAGTACTACAAGCGCAACTACAAACCGCTTGTCAGTTAGGCGTCGAGATCGGCCGCCATTTCGTGCCGTCCCACCAGTAGTGACCGTCGGCTGATCGCTGCGCGCCGGGCGGCGCAGACGTGGTTGCGTCGCGCCACGCCTGGCCGTCCCACCAGTAATGGCCGTCTGCCGACATCTGGATGCCGGCGCCAGCTCCCGTGGCGGCGGGTCTTCGCCGACGTTGGATCACCAGCACAACCACGAGACCAACCAGCAGACCGATGACGAGTGACGCCACCGCGCCGGCGGCGACCCCAACCGCGCCAAGGTTGCCGGCGACTGAATTGTTCGAGGCGTTTTCGGGCCACTGCGCTGGAGGGATCGTGCCGGCAGGCGCGATGTCGTACTGCTGGCGCGCCTGTCTGGCGACGCCATCGACCAGGTCGTCTTTGCGCGAGAACATGTATACGAAGAAGTAGTCATTGCCTTTGACGAAACCCGCGCTGTCCGCGTACGCCGGGCCGGCCGGATTTGAGAAATGGTCACCAAACTGCGTGTCGATCCCGGCCAGCGAGAAAGTGCTGCTGAAGAATCCGCCATTCTGATCGAGCGTCCTTGCATCGGGCAGCCACCTCTTTGCCCCGGCGGCGCCGCTGAACGCAATGACAGCTTCCAGGAGGAGATGATTCGTCCGGTTCTGAACCCACGAACGCCCGTAACCGGCGACGAATCCGTCGCTCTTGAGCGTGGACAGGGTCTGCGAAGGCTTGTTGGCGCTGAGGATGGCAACGTAATCGACCGCATCGAAGTCACCTTGCAGAGCGGTCAAAAAGCCAGCCTCCGGAACGAACTCAGAAGCCGGCGGCTCGGCGAGGACGGTGGCCAGAGAGGGCGAGAGGTGGGGCGATGCAGCGGCGACGAACGGGGCGAGCAATACCGACGCCGCCGCGACCGCGGCAAGGGCGCGGATCACGTAGCGAGGTCAGCCCGGCGGCGGCTGTTCCGGCTGCGGCACCGGGCGCCAGGTGCGACCGTCCCACCAGAACGATCCATCATTCGAGCGCTGCGCGGCCGGCGGCACTTCACGTGCCGCGTCACGCCAGGCCTGGCCATCCCACCAGTAGTTGCCGTCCTGCGAGAACTGAATCCCGCCTGGCATCGGGGCGGCGCCATATCCAGCCATCGCGGGAATCGCCGCGCTGCGGCGCCTGGTGGCAAGGACCCAGACGAGCGCGACGACGATCACGATCACCGCGCCAACCACGACCAGTCCCAGGATCGGCAAGGCAGTCGACTTCGAGACGTTCTCGGGCCACTGCGACGTGGGAATGGTGCTCGAGGGCGCCTTGTCGTATTGGGCTTTCGCCTGGTTGGTAGCGGCGGTGAGCACGTCATCTTTCTGCGAAGCCAGGATCACGAAGAAGACGTCGTTGCCCTTCGCGAAAACGAACAGGTCGCCGAATGTCTTGGTCGCGGTGTCCTCAAGGTGGGCGCCGTAGTACGGGTCGATGCCTGCGGCAGTGTCGGCGTGCTTGTAGCTCGCGTCAGCCTTGTCGGAGGCCTCGAGCGCCGTCAGCGCCTTGCGGGCGCCCTGGCCTCCGTTGAACGCCATGACCGCCTCGATCAATGCGTGGCCGGCGCCGGCCTGGGCCCATGTCTTTCCAAACCCGTCGACGAATCCGTCCCGAATCAGCGTGTTCTCCGTCTGCGAGGCGTCCGAGCCGGTCGCCACCGCCGTCGCCCAGCCGCGCGCGTCGAACTGACCATGGAGCTCCGATGTGGTGAGCTCCTGGTAGCCGGAAGGCGGCGCGACGAGCACCTGGTCGAGGGAGGGCGATGGGCTCGGAGCCGAAGCAACGGCGGCGGGCGAAAATGAAATCGCGACCAACGCGGCGGTGGGAATGGCGCAGACCAGGCGGTTCACGCGGCTCATCTTATCGACTAACCCCGAGTCTTCCAGCCATTCCACGCCAGTACCAATGGAGATAACGCGGGAGCCACTGCCACAGCTTGAAGCGGCTCTGTCCGGCAGTGCGGTCGCGCCACGTCGTCGGCACCTCGTCGACGCGCATCCCCAGCCGATACGCCTTGACCGTCAACTCGAGGCCGAGCTCGAAGCCCCCCCTGGACTCGATCGTGACCTGGTTCAGCAGGCGCTTCGAGTACAGTCTGAAATTGCTCGTCGCGTCATGCACCGGAAGTCCACCGAGCCAGTGCAGAGACAGGCCGGCCATCCGCGACATCGTCCGCTTGAGCACGGGCCCGCCTTCCTGGCGTCCGCCGCGCATGTACCGTGACCCGGCGACGACATCGGCTCCGGCGCGCGCGAGGCGGTACATCGGATCGATGTCGGCGGCCTCATCGGAACCGTCGCCCATAGTGATCAGCACGTACGGCGCACGCGCCGCTCGGAGGCCAGACTTCATAGCGTTGATCACGCCACGGCCAAGCGTGTTCTTGTAAAGCCGAAGCGCAGGCAGCTCTGTCTGCAGTCGTTTGACCACGGGCACGGTCGTGTCCTCATCGAAGTCGTAGACCACCAGCACCTCGAGCGGTCGCGTGCTCGTCTTCTCGACGACCCCGCGTAACGTCTGGGTTACGTTCTCGCCCTCGTTGTAGACGGGAATGACGACGCTGAGGGCAGGGGTGTCGTCGCTCAGATCCTGTTCGCCTCAATCTCTTCGCGGATCCACGGGATGACTTCGTCGAGGACGTCTTCGAGCGACGTCGTCGCTTCGAAGTCGAGCAGCTCACGAGCCTTGGTGACGTCGGGGACGCGCATCTGCACATCGTGCTCATAAGGCGGATCTGAAACGAGGTGCAGCGGCCTGTCCGGACCATGGACCTTGCGCCAGATCAGCTCGGCGAGCTCACGCACCGTCGTCGACTGCTCCGTAGAAAGGTTGAAGTCTTCATTGAGCGCGCGCTCCGATTCCATGGCGAGGCGGATGCCGCGCGCGAGGTCGCCGCCATACGTGTAGTGGCGCACCTGGGTCCCATCGCCCAGGATGTGCAGCGGGTCCTGGTCTTTCAGAACCTTCTGGACGAGGTCAGGTACGACGTGGCTCATCGCGAGCTTCACGTTGCCGCTCATTACGTCGCGATCGCGCAGCGCGCGTCGCTCACCGATGCCGACGCAATTGAAGGGCCGCAGGATCGTGTACGGCAGACCGTACTGCTCGTGCGCTCCGCGGGCGAAGTACTCGGTGGCGAGCTTCTGGAATCCATATGTCGATCGCGGCGGGGGGCTCGTGAGCTGAGCGCCTTCGGGCGTCGGAAACTCATGGGCGCTTTCGAAGACCATGCTGCTCGAAAGCACGGTGATTCTCTCGAGGCGCCCCGCCTGGTGGGCGGCGAGCGCTGCGTCGAAGGTCGCAGCGCAGATCCTCTCGTTTTCGGCGAGCAGGTCGTAAGCGAATTCATGGAAGTACGAGATGCCGCCGATCATGGCCGCGCCAGCAACGATCTGGTCGCAGTCGGCGGCCAGCTCGATCAGCCGCCTCGCGTCTTTGGCGTCGCCCTCGACCAGGTGGTAGTGGGGATCGCCGTCGAAGGTCCGCCGGATCGGACCGTACTTGCTGAAATTGTCCAGACCGACAACTTCGTGTCCGGCGTGGAGCAGCTCGGCGACGAGGTACCCGCAGATAAATCCTGCGGCGCCTGTGACGAGGACTCTCATGCGATGAGTGCAGGCCTGACTTTGCCAGGCCGTCTAATACGCGTCGCTGCCCAGCCTTCAGGCGTTGCACCGGGACACATTTAGATAAGAGGCTTCCTCACACGAAAGGGAGAGCAGCAGCGCGAAGCGCTGCGATGAGGGGGAACGCCGCGTTCCCCCTCATAGCCGGATGGGGCCTGTTATCCCCCAGATGTCGACGACCTCGCGGCCGTCGAGCTCGAGGCCGCGATACGCGCGGTGCGGAGCTCCAACGACAATCACGTCGGATTCGCTCAGCACCTTGTCGAGCGGCTCGAAGCTTGGGTCGGGCACGTACGGATCGGTGCACAGGACCTTTGCGCCCTTGAACTGGGCAAGCTTTCGGAGCTTGTAGCTCAGCGACGCCCGCGCGTCGTCCGACTCGCCCTTGAAGGCCATGCCCAGGATCCCGACCGTTCGCCCTTGCAGGGGCCGGCGGGAGTTCAGCGTGTCCACGATGTATCCAGGAAGACCTTCGTTCACCTGCATCGCCGCCTGGCCCATCGGGAAATGGTCGGGCGTGAATGCCGACAGCTGCATCGTGTCCTTCAACAGGCACGGGCCTGCGGCGAATCCGGGACCAGGCAGGTCAGCAGCGCGGGGATAGTCCTGCCGGATCGCATTGAGGACACGGTTGTAGTCGAGGCCCGAACGGCTGACTATCTGGAAGAACTGGTTGGCGATCGCGAACTTCATGTAGCGCCAGGTGTTCGTGAACAGCTTGGCCAGCTCCGCCTCGAGCGGTGTCGTCCTGATGACCGAGGCGACACCCATGCGCTCGAACAGCTCCTTCGCCTTGCCGAAAGCGGAATCCGAATTGACACCCACGAGCTGAGGCAGAGTCCGCAGCTCCTCGAGGGCGTGGCCCTCGGCGATCCGCTCCGGGCAGAAGGCGACGTCGGCCTCGATGCCGGCGGCTCGCAGCCGTCGCTCGACCGTCTCGCTCGTGCCTGGGAAGACTGTCGAGCGAAGGATGACCAGCGAGCCGCTTTGCAGGTGGGGCGTGAGCTCGTCTAGGACCCGCTCGAAGATCCTCACCGACGGGTTCATGAATTCGTCGATCGGAGTGCCGATGACCAGAATCACGGTGTGTGTGCGGCGCAGCATCTCGGGGTCGCAGGAGAGCTCGAGCCGGCCAGTCGGCAGGATCTCGGCGAGAAGCTCGACTGCTCCCGCCTCTCGGAAAGGCACGTGCCCCTTTTTGACCTCAGCGACCTTCTCTTCGTCGATGTCGTTGATCCCGACCCGATAGCCGGATTCGGCCAGGGCGAGGGCAAGGGGCAGGCCTACGTGCCCGCATCCGCCGACAACAACAAGGTCAAGGTCGCTCATAGGCCGCCAAATTATGCTTCCTGGTACTCATGAACTCACCCCGGAAGGGCACAGGTCGCCCGTCCGTGCTGCTGGACATGAGACCGCTCCAGGGCCCGAGCGCCGCGCGCGGCGTCGGGGCCTACGCGCGGGGGCTGCTCAAGGGGCTGATCAACGCCGGCTTTGATTCCGAGCTGACCCTGCTCCTCGATGTGGCCTTCGACGCGCCGGCGTTGCCGGTTGGGCACTACCGGATCGCCGGCTGCAAACGTCGCAGCCACGGCCAGCTCGCGGCGTACGAAGACGCGGTCGCGCTCACCGACGACATCCAACGGATTGGCGCGGACATCTACCACGCGATCGATTTTCACCTTCCCGGCCGGAGTCCGTGCCCGCTGGTCGTCACGCTCCACGACCTGATCCCTTGGGCGTGGGGTGGGCCTGGCATGCAAGGAGAGCGGCTCCGCTACGGCCTCTTCCGCCGGCTTCTCGGCCGCGCCGATCTCGTGATCGCTGTCTCCAACCACACGGCTTACGACGCCAACCGCCTGAACGTCGTCAGGACCACGCGGATCCGGCTGATCCGGGAGGCGGCGGACCCGGTGTTCACTCCGCGCCACGGGGCGGCGGGCCGAGTGAAGGAGAAGTGGCGGGTCGACGGCCGCTACCTGCTCTTTGTCGGCGCGCTGGACGCTCGCAAGGATCCGCGAGCGCTCTTGAACGCCTGGACGGCGGCCCGCGTGACCCACCCAGACCTCAAGCTCCTGATCGCCGGGATTCCTGGTCGCCAGGCGCCGCTGAGCATGTCGGGCGCCGTTCAGCTTGGGCGGGTCGTGGACGAGGAGCTCGCCGATCTCTACTCGGCCGCCAGCTGCCTCGTTTTCCCAAGCCGTTACGAAGGCTTTGGCCTGCCCTGCCTGGAGGCGATGGCCTGCGGCTGTCCCGTCGCCGCGTTTCGGAACTCGAGCATCCCGGAGGTCGTGGACGACGCCGGCATGCTGGTGGAGGATGGCGACGGTGAGGCGTTGGGGAACGCAGCCGCCGCGATCGTCAGCTCGCCGGAACGCTGGCGCCGGGCGGGCGTGCAGCAGGCGAAGAAGTTCAGCTGGGACAAGACAGCGCGCGAGACGATCTCAGCCTACGAATCCCTGTTGAGATAATCCCGCACCGTGAGCAAGGTCGCTGTCATCGGCGCTGGCTACGTCGGCCTGACCACCGCCGCCTGTCTCGCCGACCTCGGCAATTCAGTGACGGTTGTCGACGTCGACCCGGAGAAGGTGGCGGGGCTAAAGCGGCTTCGGGTGCCGTTCTACGAGCCCGGCATCCACGAGCTGGTCGAACGGAATGCCAGAGCAGGCCGCCTTGTGTTCACGACCTCATACGCAGACGCAGTCCCGGGTGCCGAGTACGCGATCATCGCCGTCAGCACGCCTGAGGGCGAGGGGGGAGAGGCCGACCTTTCTCACGTCGAGGCGGCCGCCACCTCGATCGCCGACACGATGGACGGCCCGCTGGTGGTGGTCAACAAGTCGACCGTGCCTCCGCTCACCGGGGACATGGTCTCGAACGTGCTGAAAAATCGGAACCACAAGCACGAGGCGCCGGTGGTGTCGAACCCGGAGTTCCTGCGCGAGGGATCGGCGATCCAGGACTTCATGCACCCGGACCGCGTCGTGGT